>JAWVFY010000312.1:0-4606 GCA_033855575.1 Solirubrobacteraceae bacterium | reverse complement strand
GCGCGGCCGGCGTGCTTCGGCCGGCTCACGCCCCGAGCCCGCGATGGGGCGCTGCGCTTCGAGAGTCGCGTCGAGGTGGCCGGTGCGGCGCGGGCGGCCGTCCGCCGCAGCGAGCCATGACTGTGGGGCTTCGCTGCTGCCGGCGCCAGCGCCCGGGCATGCGTTGCGTGCTGCTTGTGCGCGCCCGATCCTGCGTGCTTCGCGGCCTTCGCGTGTGGCGCATGCGCCGCCGCCGGAGCATGCGGCCCGTGACCACCACCGGCCAGCGCGACCGGAAGCGCGGGCCCGAGGGCGGTCAGGAGCAGCGCAAGCGTGCCGGCGGCCAAGCCACGCCGGCCGGTACCGCGAAGCGTCCCGCTCGCCGGCCCCATACCCGCACGGGATTCTGGCAAAGCGGACGGAGGGCGTCTAGGGGAGCAAGACGAAAATCAGTCGCGCTCGCCGCGCTGGCGGCGCAGCTCGGCCAGGAGCATCTTGGAGTGCATCGCCCCGATCAGCTCGCGCAGTGGCTCGGCGCCCGAGGTGATGATCTCGGCCGCGCGGTCGGGCTCGACCTCGCCGGCCAGGCGCTCGAGCAGCGTCCGGACCTCCTCGCCGACCAGCGGCGCGAGCGCGTCGCGGTAGCGCAGCGTGTCGAAGACGGTGAACCCGAGCGCCTCGTCGTAGCCGCCGGCCCGGAACCGGCTGATGGCGGCGATGATCGCCACGTCGTCGGGGTCATAGCCGCGTGAGCTGGGCGTGAGCACCGACAGCTCGGCCAGCCGGTCGAGGACGTTGGCGGGCACGTCGTAGCGCCGCCGCACCTCGGCGGCCGACACCCGCTGCGCCTCGCGGGCGTTCAGCGCCCGCTCCAGGATCCGGTCCTCCAGCTCGACAAGCCGCGCCGCGCGCTCCGGGTCGTCCTCGAGGACGTCGCGGATCGCCCGCAGCGGCATGAACCGCTCCTCCTGGAGGCGCTTGATGAGCTGGACCCGCGCGACGAACTCGGGCGGATACCAGGCCATGTTGCGCGAGGTCTTGACGACGTCGCCCTCGAGCAGGCCCTCGCGCAGGTAGTGCTTGATCGTGCCCGCGCTGACGCCCGAGCGCTCGGCCAGCTGGGAGATCTTCAGCAGGTCACTACGAGAGGAAGCTGCCATGCGCCTCCCCGATTACGGGGGTGGGCGGGCCGGCAACCACACCCGTCTCGTGCAGCTCGGCCACCTCGTCAGCCGAGAACCCGGCCTCCCGCAGGACCTCGGCCGTGTGCTCCCCGAGCGCCGGCCCGGGCAGCCGGCCGTGATCGCCCGGCGTCGCACTCAGCTTGACCGGCACGCCGAGCACCCGGACCGGCGCCTGCGCCCCGGGCTGGTCGATCTCGACCACCATCTCGCGCGCCCGCACGAGCTCGGACTCGAGCGCCTCGTCGAGGCCGAGCACTGGCTCCAGGCAGCAGTCGTACTCGGACGCGAAGGCCTGCCACTGCGCGCGCGTGCGCTCCCGGAACACCGCCTCGACCGCGGCATGCGCCTCGGAGCCGGGCGCCTCGAACTGGCGCTCGATCAGGTCCTCGCGACCCGTGCCCTCACACCAGGCGCGCCAGAACTTCGGCTCGAGCGCGCCAAGCGTCACCCAGCCGTCGGCGCACTCGTAGGGCCGGTAGCAGATCACCCCGCCGCTGAGGACATCCCGCCCGCGGGGCGGCGCTGCCTCGCCGGCCAGCACGCGCGATGCCGACATGGCCAGCCAGCTGAGGGCGCCGTCGGCCATCGAGACGTCGACGACCTGGCCCTGTCCCGTCGCGTCGCGATGACGCAGGGCGGTGAGGATGCCGAACGCGGCCATCAGCGCGCCGCCGCCGACGTCGGCGATCTGCCCCGCCGACTGGACCGGCGTGCGGTCCGGCGCCTCGCCCTGGAGGCCGAGCAGGCCGATCAGTCCCAGGTAGTTCATGTCGTGACCGGACCGGTCGCGGTAGGGCCCGTCCTGGCCATAGCCGGTGATCGGGCAGATAACCAGGCCCGGGTTGGCCTCCAGCAGGGTCTGGTGGCCGACGCCCAGGCGGTCGAGCACCCCCGGCCGGAACGACTCGAGCAGGACGTCGGCGTCCGTGACGAGCGCCAGCAGCACCTCGCGCCCGCGATCGTGCTTGAGGTCGATCCGGATCGACCGCTTGTTGCGGTTGAGCGCCAGGAACAGCGCGCCCTTGGCCGAGTCGTCGGCGCCCGCGTGGAACGGGGGCGACCAGCGGACGTAGTCGCCCATGCCGGTGTCCTCGACCTTGACCACGTCGGCGCCGAAGTCGGCCAGCAGCAGCGAGCAGAAGCCGCCGGGCAGCAGCCGGCTGAGATCGAGGACGCGGACGCCGTCGAGCGGCAGTGTCATGCCGCCACCGGCGGCTTGAGCCCGAGGAGCGCGCGCGCCTCGTCGACCGTCGCCGGGCGCCGTCCCGCGTCCAGGGCCATCTGGCGAGCCTTGGCGATCAGCTCGCCGTTGGACCGCGCGACCTCTCCGTCGGGCAGGTAGAAGTTGTCCTCCAGTCCCACGCGCACGCTGCCGCCGAGCGAGAGCGCCGCCGCCACCAGCGTCCACTGGACCCGCGAGATGCCGATCACGCCCCAATGCGCGGCGACGTCGGGCAGGTTGTCGGCCATGGCCGCGAGGTTGCGCGCGGTCGGCGGGATCCCGCCCGTCACGCCCATGACGAAGTCGACGTGCAGCGGCGGGTCGAGCACCCCCATGTCGATCAGCGGCGCGAGCGAGCCGACATGCCCGACGTCGAAGCACTCGTGCTCGGGCTTGATCGAAAGCTCACGCATCACGGTCAGGAACTCGACGATCTCGCTGAACGGATTCGCGAAGACGGCGGCGAAGACGAAGTCCTTGCGGCGCGCTGAGTACTTCGCGTAGTTCATCGAGCCCATGTTCAGCGCCGCCACCTCGGGCGGCACCGCACGCAGGTACGCGATGCGCTTCTCCACGCTGACGCCCATCGCGCCGGTCGAGAAGTTGAGGATCGCGTCGTGGCCGACCTCGGCACGGATCGCGTCGTGGATCGCGCGGAAGTCCTCGATCTCGTAGCTGGGCGTCCCGTCGGGCCGCCGGGCGTGGATGTGGATGTGCACGCCGCCCTCGTCGACGATCCGCCGCGCCTCGGCCGCGTACTCCTCGGGGGTGTACGGGATGGCCGGGCACTGCTCGCGGTTGGCGAGCGCGCCCGAGATGGAGCAGGTGATGACAGCGGGGTCGGCGAGTGACATGGATGCTCCGCGGGAAGTAGGACGTTCCACTTTCCACTCTGTCGCATCTGGCGGCGTTGTGCAACGCGGGACGCGCTGCTCGTGGCGCGCGTCCTGCGTTTGTGGTCACGGGTCCTGTCGCGACTCCGGTGCGGTGCGGACACGGCTGCGCCGCGCCCGCATCCGCTCCGGGTGCGCCACCCGTCGTCGCCACGTCGGTGATCGACGCCGTCGACTCCAGTGGCCTGCCAAGCGACAGGACCCGCGGCCACCAACGCCACAGGCCGAAGAACCCAAGACCTACCGCGGCGGAGCGGAGATGCGCCAGGAGCCGTTGACGTGGACCAGGACGATGGTCTCGTCGGCCGGAGGCTGGTTGGCGGCGGTGGCGTGGACGCGGGCCGTGGCGGTGTCGCCCTTGACGCGGACGCTGGTGACCGTCAGCTGGGGCTTCGTGGCGCTGATCACCGCCGGGCGCACCGCCGACTCGCAGGGCAGCCCGCTCTCCTCGATCCCCGCGACGAACTTCGGCGCGAAGTAGGTCTTGCACAGTGCCTGGTAGTCGTGGTGCGCGAAGGCGCTCGCGTAGCCCTTCAGCGCGGAGCGCACCTGATCGCTCGGCGAGCCGGCGCAACCGGCGAGCAGGGCGAGGGCAGCCAGCGGCGCGAGCAGTCGGCGGGGAGGCGCCATGGCGCGAGAGTAGCCTGTGATCCGATGGCCCTGAGAGCGTCACTGCAGGACGGGCATGGCCGGCCGATCCGCGACCTGCGGCTCTCGGTCACCGACCGCTGCAACTTCCGCTGCCAGTACTGCATGCCCGCCGAGGGCCTGCCCTGGCTCGAGCGCGACGAGGTCCTGAGCTTCGAGGAGATCGAGCGCCTCGTGACGCTGCTGGCGTCCATGGGCGTGCACGACATCCGCCTCACGGGGGGCGAGCCGCTCGTGCGCCGCGAGTTCCCGCGCCTGGCGGCGCTGCTCGCCAAGGTCCCGGGTGTCGAGGACCTCAGCGTCACCACCAACGGCTTCCTGCTCGAGCGCGACGCCGCGGCGCTCGTCGCCGCCGGCATCAACCGCTTCAACGTGTCCGTCGACTCGCTGCAGCGCGACCGCTTCTTCGAGATGACGCGCCGCGACTCGCTGCCGCGCGTCCTCAGGGGCCTCGAGGTCCTCGCCGGCTTCCCCGACGCGCACCCGATCAAGATCAACGCGGTCGGCCTGCGCGACTTCACCGAGAGCGAGATCCTCCCGATGGCCGCGTTCGCGCGCACGCACCCCTACGAGGTGCGCTTCATCGAGTTCATGCCGCTGGACGCCGACCACGCCTGGACGCCGGACAGCGTCCTCACCGGCGAGGAGATCCGTGCGGCGATCGATGCGGTGTATCCCTT
>JAWVFY010000311.1:0-5611 GCA_033855575.1 Solirubrobacteraceae bacterium | reverse complement strand
GTGCGCCTGCGCGCTGCGCGGACCCAGGCGGCCGCTCCGCAGCCCGCGGCGCCGAGCCGGCTCCCGGCGGCCGCTCCGTACACCGGTCCGCGCACGATGATCGTCATCGGCGACTCGCTGGCGGTCGGGATGGCCGACCAGCTGCGCGCCGATCTGCCCGGCTGGTACGTGGTGGTCGACGGGCGGACAGGGCGGGCGCTGGGGGAGGGCGCGCGGATCCTCGCGGCGACCACGCTGCCCGCCGGGTCGCGGGGCAGCCACGCGATCCTGGCCTTCAGCCTGTTCACCAACGACATGCCGACCAACGTCGATGCCCTCGACGCGGTCGTGCGCGCGTCGGTGGGCCGTCTGGGGGCGCACGGCTGCGCGATCTGGGCGACGATCGCTCGCCCGCCGTTCGGCGGCGTGAGCTACGTCGCCGCCAACCAGCGCCTGGCGGCGCTCGCCCGTGACCCGTCGCTGGCCGGCCGGCTGCTGATCGTCCCCTGGAAGGCGCTGTACGACAGCCATCCGAGCTGGCGCGCGGCCGATGGCGTGCACGCCACGCCAGAGGGCTACGCGGCACGCGCGGAGCTCTACGCCGCGGCGGCGCGGGCCTGCGCGGCCTAGGTGTTCTGCGTGTAGGTGAAGACCACGCGGCGGGTTGCCTTCACGCAGGTGACCTTGCTGCTGAACTGCGCCGGCCCGGTTCCGCGATCCTCGGTGCAGTGAAAGCCGAGGATCGAGGTGCTGCGCGGGCAGCGACCCTTGAGGCCGCCGTGGGCCTTGCGGCAGGCCTGGAAGCCGCGGACGACGCGCTTGCCGGTCGCGCAGGTGACGCCGCGGACCTTCAGCGACGTCACGTAGGTCACGCCGAAGCCCTGTTGCTCCTTGATGGTCAGCGGGCAGGTGTGCAAGGTCGCCGAGGAGGAGGCGGCGGGAAGCGCGAGCAGGCCAGCGGCGGCAAGGCTGAGGACCGTGCGGCTCGTCATGGGGCGGAGGCTAGCCAGGACCACCGAGGCTTGCGTCACGGCGGGAGTCCGCCAGCAGGACGACGGCGAGCAGGGCCGCGGCCGAGCCGGACAGGATCAGCGGCAGCCGGCCGTCGTGGCCCCAGGCCAGACCGGCCCAGACACCGGCCAGAAGCGCGCCGACGCCGGTCAGTCCCTGATAGACGCCGGTCCCCGTACCGAGCGCCCGCGCGGGCAGCAGGTCGGCCACCCACGCTCGCGCGACGCCGTCGGTCAGCGCCGTGAAGGCGCCATAGATCGGGAGCAGCACCCAAACCCATGCCGACGACGTGGCCAGCCCGAGGCCGACGTAGGCCACGACGAACGGGACGAGGCCCCAGACGAAGACGGTGCGCCGCGAGCGCCGGTCCGAGACGATGCCCGCGGGCAGGCTCAACCCGGAGTAGACGACGTTGTAGAGCGCGTAGGCCAGCGTGATGCCGACGAACCCGAGGCCCAGGTCGTTGGCGCGCAGCAGGACCAGGGCGTCGGAGAAGTTGACCACCGCGAAGAGGGCCAGCAGCCCCACGACGCGCCAGTAGGCGGGGGGCAGCTCGCGCAGCGGCACGGCCGGCCGGGCGGTCGCGGGCCTTGGCAGCGACGGGTCCTCGCCAGGCGGGTGCTCGCGCACCAGCGCGATGCAGGCGACGCTGAGCACAGCGGGAATCGCCGCGAGGACGAACAGCGGGCGCAGCCGGTGACTGAGCAGCTCGTAGAGCCCGAGGCCCAGCAGGGGTCCGAGCACCGCACCGGCGCTGTCGGCCGCCCGGTGAAAGCCGAAGGCGCGCCCGCGGATCTCCGGCGGCGTATCGGCGGCGATCAGCGCGTCGCGCGGCGAGGTGCGCACGCCCTTCCCGGCCCGATCGACGAACCGGGCGAGCAGGACGACGCCCCACGGCCCCGCCGCCGCGATCAGCGGCTTGCCCAGCGCGCTGATCGAGTAGCCGATGGCGATCAGCGGCTTGCGGCGGAAGCGGTCGGCCAGCCGGCCCGAGACGACCTTGCCGATCGCCGCGGTGCCCTCGGCGACTCCCTCGATCAGCCCGAGCACGGACGGTGGCGCCCCGAGCGTCTGGGTGATGAACAGCGGCAGGACGGGATAGACCAGGTCCGACGCCGCATCCTGGAGGAACGAGACCGCGCTGAGGACCTTGACGTTGCGGGGCAGGCGCGGCACGGTCGGCCGTATCCTGCACCAGACAATGGCCGCCACAGTGACTCCCTACTCCGAATACACCGACGAGCAGCGCGCGATCATCGAGATGGTCCGGCAGTTCGCCGACGAGCAGATCATCCCCAACGCCGAGCACTTCGATCACGAGGACGAGTTCCCGACCGAGATCGTCGAGCAGATGAAGGAGCTCGGCCTCTTCGGGGTCACGATCCCCGAGGAGTACGGCGGGATGGGCCTCGACCTGACGACCTACGTGATGATCGTCGAGGAGCTCAGCCGCGGCTGGATCTCGATCTCCGGCGTGATCAACACGCATTTCATCGGCTCCTACCTGCTGATGAAGTACGGCACCGAGGAGCAGCGCGACCGCTGGCTGCCGAGGATGGCCACCGGCGAGATCCGCGCCGCCTTCTCGCTCTCCGAGCCCGAGCTGGGCTCCGACGTCGCCGCGATCAAGACGTCGGCCAAGAAGGTCGACGACACTCACTACGAGATCAACGGCCAGAAGATGTGGGTCACCAACGGCCTGCGCTCGGCCCTGGTCTTCGTGCTCGTCAAGACCGACCCGGACGCCGACCCGCGCCACAAGGGCTTCACGTGCTTCATCGCCGAGAAGGAGCCGGGCGCGTCGGAGAACACCGGCGACCACGCAGGCCTGACGGTCCCCCCGCAGATCAAGAAGATGGGCTACAAGGGCGTCGAGTCGACCGAGCTGGTCTTCGACGGCTACCGCTGCCCCGCGGAGAACATCCTCGGCGGCGAGGAGGCTGGGCTGAACAAGGGCTTCCCGCAGATGATGGACGCGCTCGAGGTCGGCCGTGCCAACGTCGCCGCGCGCGGCGTCGGGCTAGCCCAGCGCTCGCTCGAGCTGGCCACGCGCTACGCACAGGAGCGCAAGACGTTCGGCAAGCCGATCGCCCAGCACCAGGCGATCCAGTTCAAGATCGCCGACATGGTCACCCAGGTCACCGCGGCGCGGCTGATGACGCTGCGCGCGGCGCGCCTGAAGGACGCAGGCGTCCGCTCGGACATGGAGGCGGGCATGGCGAAGCTGTTCGCCTCGGAGGCCGCGCGCTTCTGCGCCGAGGAATGCCTTCGCATCCACGGCGGCTACGGCTACTCCAAGGAGTACGAGATCGAGCGCATCTACCGCGACGCCCCGCTGCTGCTGATCGGCGAGGGCACGTCCGAGATCCAAAAGATGGTCATAGGACGCAAGCACATCGAGCGCAACAAGATCTAGCCCCCCAGCGCGGCGTCGAGTGGACACTTCGGGCCGTATAGCGGCCTCAACTGTCCACTCGATGGTGTGGGGTGGTGGCCTCGACGATGCGCACGCGGCCGGCGCCGGGGCGCCCGGCCGCGGCGGGATGCTCGTCGGCCCGGAGCACGTTCGCGTCGCCGAAGCCGGCGTCCAGCAGCGCCTGGCGCGCCTCACCGGCGGTTTCGAAGTGGACCGCGACCGAGGTGCCCACGAACGCCGACAGCGCCGCCTCGAAGGCGCGCGCGATCGGCCTGGCGACGTCGGAGTCGACGTGCAGGTCCGACAGGTACGCCCCGTCCGGGAAGCGCGCGATCGTCTCAGCGAAGTGGGCCCACAGCTCGAGCACGGCCGGGCGCGGCAGGTAGCTCAGCAGGCCCTCGGTGATGATGGCCAGCCCGAGCTGGGGGTCCAGATCGCCGGCCACCGCCGCCAGGCTGAGCGGGCCGTCGGGCTTCAGCGCGTCGAGCTCGACCACGCGGTGGCGCTCCGGGCGGCCGATCCGCTCGAGCGCCGCGCGCTTGCGGGCCGCCATGTCCGGCAGGTCGGCCTCGACGTAGACGAGCCGGGAATGGCGCTCGGTGAACCGCCAGCCGCGCGGCGACATCCCGCAGGCGACCTCGAGCACCTGGCCCACGCGCCCCGCCGCGATCGCCTCTTCGAGCAGGGCGTCGATCACCAGGTGCCGGGAGAGCAGCAGGCCGTCGAGGGTCGGGCCGCCCACGAGCCGGCTGGCCAGCATGGCCGGCGCCGTCGCCGCGTGCAGGACCAATCCCTCGACCGAGTCGAACGCCGGGTGCGAGAGGCCGTTGCGCGCCCACACCCGGCTGGTGTAGCGGGCGGTGGGCCCGATCGACGCCACTACGAGAGCTTGCGCGCGCGGACGGCGGTGCCGTAGGCGCAGATCTCCGTCCAGGTCGTGCCCAGCTCGGAGGTGTCGAAGCGGAACGCGACGATGGCGTTGGCGCCCTTGGCGTCCGCCTCGGCGGCCAGGCGCTGCTGGGCGTCGACGCGGCCGGCGGCGAGCATCTTGGTCATGCCCTTGAGCTCCCCGCCGATCAGCGACTTCAGCGACGCGCCGATCTGCGAGCCCACGTTGCGCGACCGGACGGTCAGCCCGAAGACCTCCCCGAGGACCTCCTCGATCTCGTAACCCGGCAGGTCGTTCATGGTCGTGGTGATCATGGACGCGACCGTACTATGGTCAGCCCCATGTCCGGCGACGCGATAACCATGCTCCAGGCGGCGGTCCGGAGCTTCCTCGAGGAGGTGCCGGCCCTCGAGCCGATGAAGGTCGTCGTCGGCGTCGACCTGCATGCTCGCGGCGACACCCAGCAGTTCCGGATCGAGATGCCCGGCGTCAAGGTCACGCGGGACATCGGCACCGACGCGCGCATCCGCCTCGACATGCGGCGTGACTTCTTCAACGCGATGGTCGAGAACGGCGCCAAGGTCGCCGACTGGCGCGAGGCGTTCACCTACGGCAAGGCCAAGGCGACGGGCGTCGAGCAGTACCTGCGGCTGATCGAGCAGGTCGTCGACAAGGCGGAGGAGCGCCAGCGCATGCGCCGGGCGCGCTCGCACTAGTCAGTGTGGACGAGCCGCGCTACCGCCTGACGGTCCACGACCGGCTCAACACCCGGCTCGTCGGTCGCCGCTCGATCTCCTACACCTCGCCGGCGCAGCCCTACGACGAGGCGATCGTCCTTGCCGGCATCCTGCTGGACCGCCCCGAGGGTCTGTCGGGCGCCGGGCCGTGGTTCCGGCCGATCGCCGGCGGCCAGCGGTCGGTGAGCCTCGAGGTGGTGGCCGCCGTCCCGCCGGCGCAGTTGCGCCTGGGCGAGCCATGAGGATGCCCGCCGAGTGGGAGCCGCACGAGCGCACCCTGATGGCGTGGCCGTGTCGCCGCGAGCTGTGGGGCGCGCTGCTGGAGGACGCCCGCCGCGACCACGCGGCGTGCGCGAGCGCCGTGGCCGCGTTCGTGCCGGTGACGTTGGTCGCCAACCCCGGCGAGCTGGCGGCGGCGGCGCGGGCAGCGTGCGCGGGCGAGGTCGAGGTCCTCGAGCTCGCCATCGACGACTCGTGGCTGCGCGACAGCGGCCCGATCTTCACGCGCGCCGCCGACGGCGCGCGCGTGGGAGTGCACTTCGGCTTCAACGCCTGGGGCGAGCGGTTCTCACCGTGGGA
>JAWVFY010000310.1:0-3848 GCA_033855575.1 Solirubrobacteraceae bacterium | reverse complement strand
CAGTTCGCGCGCACAGAGCACCGCCGCCCGCCGCTCGGCGTCGGTGCCGGCGAGTCGCCCCTCGATGGCCTCCAGGCGGCCTGCCAGCGCGGCGGGATCCATGGGCGGACCCTATGGCCTCGGATCGGGCATCCGCCTCGATAGGGTCCGGGCATGGACGCCGCCGACCTGGTCTTCGCCGGGATCACCCGCCAGGCCCAGATGATCCGCGACGGCGAGATCTCCCCGACCGAGCTCGTCCAGGCGTGCCTGGATCGCATCGAGGCGCTCGATCCGAAGCTCAACGCCTGGCGCATCGTGCTCGCCGAGAAGGCACTGGCCGAGGCCCAGCAGGCCGAGGGCCGCGTCGGCGCGGGCGACGACCGCCCGCTGCTCGGCGTGCCGATCGCCATCAAGGACGACATCGACGTCGCCGGGACCACCACGGCGTGGGGTACCGCGGCCCACGGGCCGGAGAAGACCGCCGACGCCGAGGTGGTGCGCCGCCTGCGCGAGGCCGGCGCGATCGTGATCGGCAAGACCAACGTCCCGGAGATGACGATCTGGCCGTTCACCGAGAGCAAGACGTTCGGCCCGACGCGCAACCCGTGGGACACCTCACGCACGCCGGGCGGCTCGAGCGGCGGGACCGCCGCGGCGGTGGCCAGCGGCATGATCGGCGCCGGCATGGGCTCGGACGGCGGGGGCTCGATCCGCATCCCGGCGGCGTGGTGCGGGCTGTTCGGCCTCAAGCCGGGGCGCGACGTCGTGCCGCTTGCGCCGCACGACGATGCGTGGCAGGGCCTGTCGGTCAACGGCGTGCTCACGCGCGGCGTCGCCGACACGGCGCTGTTCCTCGATGCGGTGGCCGGCGGTGGGTTCTCGGCGGCGCTGACGCCGCCGGCGACGCTGACGATCGCGCTGTCCTACCGGCGCCTGCCCGGCGCCGCGCCGTGGCCCAAGCTCGACCCCGAGATCCGCGCGGCCACCGAGCAGACCGCGGCGGCCCTGCGCGCGCTCGGCCACCGTGTCGTCGAGCGCGAGCCCGACTACGGGGCCGGCGCCTTCCCGCACTTCCTCGCGCGCTACACGAGCGGGATCAAGGACGACGTCGACGCGATGCCGCACCCAGAGCGGCTGGAGCGGCGCACGCTGGGTATGCGGCGGATGGGCGCGCTGTGGCCCGCCGGCCGCGTGGCGAGCATGCGCCGCAACGAGGCGAGGCTCCGCGACCGGATCTGGCGCAGCCTTGCCGGGGCCGACGTGCTGATGACGCCGACGGTGAGCACGCTGCCGCCGCCGGTGGGGCGCTGGGAGGGCCAGGGCGCGCTGCGCACCCTCAACGGCATCGCCGGGCACGTGCCCTACGCCGCGACCTTCAACGCGACCGGCCAGCCCGCGGCGGCGGTGCCGTCGGGGTTCTCCGCCTCGGGGATGCCGCTGAGCGTCCAGCTGGTCGCGCCGCTTGGCGGCGAGCGCCTGCTGCTCGCGCTCGCCGCGCAGCTCGAGGCGCAGAGCCCGTGGGCCGATCGCCGGCCGCCCGTCTCGTGAGCCCGGCGGAGACCCTGGAGATCGCCGAGGCGGCCGCCCGCGCCGCGGGGACGTATCTCCTCGAGCAGTTCACCGGCCGCGGCGAGCTGGTGATCTCGTCGAAGTCGACGCCGACCGACCTGGTCAGCGACGCCGACGTCGCCGCCGAACGGCTGATCCGCTCGATCCTCCGCCAGCGCGCGCCGGAGGACGGCATCGTGGGGGAGGAGGGCGACGACGTCGCGTCGGCCAGCGGTCGCCAGTGGGTGGTCGACCCGCTCGACGGCACCGTCAACTTCCTCTTCGGCTATCCGCAGTGGTGCGTCAGCGTGGCCTGCGAGGGCGTGGCCGGCGTGATCTACGACCCGCTGCGCGACGAGCTGTTCGCCGGCGGGCGCGACCGGCCGACGACGCTCAACGGCGAGGTGGTGCACGGCTCGGGTCGCAGCGACCTGGCGACGGCGCTCGTCGCCACCGGCTTCGGCTACGACGCGCAGCAGCGCGGCGAGCAGGGGGCCGTGGCCGCCGCCGTGCTGCCCCGCTGCCGCGACCTGCGCCGCGCGGGAAGCGCGGCGCTCGACCTGGCCTGGGCTTCGGTCGGCCGCGTCGACGCCTACTACGAGCACGGCGTTCAGCGCTGGGATGCGGCCGCCGGCATCCTGCTGTGCGCCGGGGCCGGCGTCGAGGTCCGGCCGTTGCGCGCCCGCGGGCTGCTGCCCGCGGGCGTGCTCGCCGCGCCGCCCGCGATCGCGGACGAGCTGCTCGGCCTGGTCGACTGAGCGACGACGTCGGGCCGTGGGTGCTCAGTCCGGCTTCGTGTAGACGACCCTCTCGGGCTTCAGCGCGAACTTGATCCGCTGCTCGTCCTCGCGGCGGTAGGGGTAGGAGTCCGCGTCGAGGTACTTCTTGGCCAGCTGGTCGATGTGCTCGTCGGCGCCGTCGTGCGTGTCCTGCGCGAGGCGCCCGACGACCGACACCCACTCGTAGGGGTTGCCGTCGGCCATCACCGTGACGGTCGCCGTCCCCGCCTTGCGGAGGTTCGCCGGCCAGACACGCCCCTCGGCGCTGTTGAGGGTGACGTTGCCGTCGTCGTCGGTGTCCGCCCACACGATCACCGACTGCACCGTGCCGTCCTGCTTGGGAATCGACACGTGCGCGTAGTTCTTGCCCTGCCCGACGATCTCCCGCGGACGTCCTTCGAGCGTGTCGGCCATCAGTTCTCCTTTGGTTGAGGCAAGTCTGCTCGTCACCCCTCGTTGTAGCGAACATGGCATTCCGGCTCCTCACGGCGACGACGATCGCGCTCGCGCTCGGCGCGGCGCCCGCGGTCGCCGGGGTGTTCGGGCCGCTCTGGGGCGTCACGGCCGGTGTCGACCCGCCGGGCGTCAATCCGGCAGCGTGCACCCTTACCACCGCGCACCCGGTGCCGGTCGTGCTCGTCCACGGGACCTGGATGGACCGCACGATCAGCTGGAACGTGATCGGCCCGGCGCTCGCCCAGCAGGGCTACTGCGTGTACTCGCTGGACTACGGTCGCCGCGGGACGCAGCCGGTCGCCGACTCGGCTCAGGAGCTCGCGACCTTCGTCGACGGCGTCCTGTTGCGGACCGGCGCCTCGCGGGTGTCGATCGTCGGTCACTCGCAGGGCGGCATGATGCCGCGCCAGTACATCAAGTTCGACGGCGGTCTCTCCAAGGTCGACGACCTTGTCGGCATCGCGCCGTCCAACCACGGCTCGACCGGCACGTTCGGCCAGTACGCCGCGCAGTACGGCGACAGCCCGGCGGCCGCCGACCAGACCGCCGGCTCGCCGTTCCTGACCAACCTCAACGCCGGCGACGAGACGCCGCAGCCGGCGAGCGGCCCGCAGATCAGCTACACGAACGTCGAGACCTCCCACGACGAGATCGTCACGCCGTACACGTCGGCCTTCCTGGCCGGCTCGCCGGGCGAGGTCACGAACGTGCTGCTGCAGGACAGGTGCCCGGCCGACGCGTTCGAGCACATCGCGCTGACCGACGACCCCGTCGTCCTGCAGTGGGTCGAGAACGCGCTCGCCTCGCCGGGGCCGGCAGACCCGGCGTTCGCGCCGGTCTGCGGCTAGCGGCTCAGCGCTTCGGGCCGACGAAGCCGTCGAGCAGCCCGACCGCCTCCCGGCGCGCGACCGAGATGTTGCGCGCGTTCATGCGTCGCCAGGCGATCCCGAGCGCGTCGCAGCTCGCGCAGAACAGCGCGCGGATGTCCGCGGACACGTTGGTGAAGTGATAGCGCGAGTATTCATACGCCTTGCCATTGGACCAGACGCGGTTGATGTGCCGGCAGCCGTCGCTGTGGATGAG
>JAWVFY010000309.1:0-34240 GCA_033855575.1 Solirubrobacteraceae bacterium | reverse complement strand
GGCCGGGGCGGCGCCGCGGCGAGCGACTCGCCCTACCGGGTCAACGCGATCTTCGACGACGCGCGCGGGCTCGTCGCCGGCCAGCTCGTCAAGATCGCCGGCGCCCGCGTGGGCAGGATCGACGACGTCAGGCTGACCGCCCGCTACCAGGCCCGGATCCAGCTGAGCGTCGATCCCCGGTTCGCCCCGTTCCATGCCGACGCCACGTGCACGATCCGACCCGAGGGCCTGATCGCGGAGAACTACGTCGAGTGCGACCCCGGGACACAGGACGCCCAGGTGCTGCCCCCCGGTCGCGACGGGACGCCGACGGTGGTGGTGAGCCACACCACCGAGCCGGTCAACCTCACCGACCTCTTCAACATCTTCGACACGCCGACCCGCGATCGCTTCAGCGTGATCGTCAACGAGCTGGGGATCGCCACCGCCGGTCGTGGCGAGGACATCAACGCGATCATCCGCCGGGCGAACCCGACGCTGCTGGCGGCCCGGCGGACGCTGGAGCTCGTCGGAAGGCAGCGCAGCCAGCTCGCCACCATGGTCGAGGCGTCCGACCGCCTCCTCGGGCGCCTGGCGCCGCGGCGCGGCCGCGCGCAGCAGTTCATCGAGTCCGCCGCGGGCGTCACGACGGCGATCGCACAGCACCGCGACGCGCTCTCGCAGACCGTGGCGCGCCTGCCTGCGACGCTGCGCGAGACCCGGGGGTCGCTGCGCGCCCTCGACACCGTGGCGGCCGCCGGCACGCCCCTGCTGCGCTCGCTGCGTGCCGCGGCACCCGACCTGGGGCGCGTGAGCGCCGATATCCCGGCGTTCGCGCGCGCGGCGCCCGCGGCGACGCGCGGACTCGGTTCGGCGCTGCGACGCGGAACGGCCGCCTCGCGACGCCTCGCGCCCGTGGTCGCGACGCTGCGGGACTACGCGGTGCGCTCCCTGCCCGCCTCCGAGCTCAGCGGCCGGCTCTACGCCGACCTGCGCGACAAGGGCTTCGTCGAGAACCTGCTCTCGCTCTTCTACTACGTCGGCTCGGCGACATCGCGCTTCGACTCGGTCTCGCACATCCTGCCCGCCCACATCCTCGTCGAGCCCGCCTGCACCGCCTACGCCACGGCACCGGTGGCCGGCTGCAGCGCGAACTACGGCGCGGACGGCGCGGCCGGCGGCGCCCGGGCATCCCGCACGGTCCTCGACTACCTCCTGCGGCCATGAGCTCCGGCCGCGCCCGCTTCAAGGTCATGCGCCGCTATCCGGAGCTGGCGGGCACGCTCATCATCCTCGCGCTGGCCGGCATCGTCTGGATCTCCTACCACGCGCAGAACGGGCTGCCGTTCCAGCCGACCTACCGGCTCTCGGTGGACGTCCCCAACGCCGCCGAGATGACCAAGAACGCCGACGTCCGCGTGGGAGGCGCGCGCGTGGGGCAGGTCCTCAGCATCACCGCCATGCCCGCGCGCGGCAGCCGCCCGCCGTTCGCCCGGCTCGGCCTGGCCCTGACGGACCTGGGGGCAGAGGCGCTCCCCGTCGACACGGCGACGAAGATCCGCCTCTCCTCGCTGCTGGGCGGCAAGTACCTCGAGCTGACCCCCGGCCGGTCGCGCCGGATGGTGCCCGACGGTGGGGTGCTGCCGCTCGCCGACAACGTCCCGATCGTCGACCTCGACCAGGCCTTCCGGGCCTTCGGGGGCAAGACCGCCACCGGGTTGCGCTCCACCATCGGCGAGCTCGGTGACACGTTCGCCGGTCGCGGCACGGCGATCAACGCGGCGATCGCCTCGACGCGGCGCCTCCTGCCGCCGCTCCAGCGGATCCTCGAGACGCTCGCCGATCCCGCCACGGGGCTGGCCGGGTTCATCGACGGCGCGGCATCGGCGGCCAGCGCGCTCGCACCGCTCGCTGGCCAGCTCAACGCCCTGGTCGACCACGCGACGACGACCCTGCAGGCGCTTCAGGCCACGGGCGCGTCCCTCGGCGACACGATCGAACGCCTCCCGCCGACCGAGTCGGTCGCCACCACGACGATGCGCGACCTGCGCCCGGTCCTCGCGGACGCCGCGGCGGTCAGCCGAGGGCTTCTCCCGGGCGCGCGGCTGCTCCCCGCCGCCGCGCGCAACCTCGACAGCGTGCTGCTCGACACGACGCCGATCCTTCGGCGGGTCCCGCGGCTGTCGCGCCCGCTGGCGGCTGCGTTCTCGGCCGTCGATCGCTTCGCTCGCGACCCGGCTTCGATCGGCGCGATCGCTGCGCTGCACGGCCAGGACCTGCCGACCTTCTCGACCTCCCTGTTCCTCGGCCTCGGTGGGATCCTGCACTCGGCCGCGCAGGCCCAGCTCGCCTGCAACGTCATCGGGCTGTGGGTGCGAAACCAGTCCTCGGCGCTCAGCGACGGCGACGCCGCGGGATCCTGGCTGACGACCGCCCTGATCCTGAGCTCCTCGCAGAGCCCGCAGTCCGCCACGGCCGCTCCGGACCTCCACTTCGACCCGTACCCCCGCGAGGACGCGACGGCCTGCGAGGCGGGCAACGAGCGCTACCTGCCCGGTCAGGACATCGGCCACCCCCGGGCGACCGCGGGCCGCCACACCGCGCGAACCGGGCCGCCGATCGGGGCGGGGCGATGAGGCGGCGGGCCCGGCACCCCATCGCGGCCGCAGTCATCACGATCGCCGTGATCGCCGGGGTCTCCTACTACGCGTTCAACAACGGCCCGCCGCTCGTCCACGGCTTCCGCATCCACGCCCTGATGACCGACAGCAACGCGCTGCGGGTCCTCTCGCCGGTCCGCATCGCGGGGATCAACGTCGGCAAGGTCACCTCGGTCGAGTCGGGCCCCGGCGCCACCACGAAGGTCAACATGGAGCTCGACGAGCGCGCGCTGCCGATCCATCGCGACGCGACGCTCCGGGTGCGGCCTCGGCTGTTCGTCGAAGGTGGCTACTACGTCGCGCTCGCGCCCGGCAGTCCGAGCGCGCCGCCGATGAAGGACGGCGACACGATCCCCCTGCCGCAGACCCAGTCCGCGGTCCAGCTCTACCAGCTCCTGTCGACCTTCCAGCGCCCGACGCGCGCGAGCCTGCGCAACGTCCTGCACACCTCGGCGCAGGCGCTGGCGCACGGCGGGGCTCGCGGCCTGCAGGGCGCGAGCCGGCCGCTCTCGCCGGCGCTGCGCGACATCGCGATCGTCGCCCAGGCCCTGCGCGGGGCCCACGAGCACGACCTCTCCGGCCTGATCGCCGGCACCTCGCGGGTCACCGGGGCGCTGGCCGCCGACGAGACGGCGCTGGCGGGCCTGGTGACCAACCTCGACACGACAGCGACCGCGCTGTCCGCCCGGGACGGTGCCCTCGGCGCGGGGCTGGTCGAGCTGGCGCGCGTGATGCGCGCCGCGCCGCCCGCGCTCACGGCCGTCGACCGGGCGCTGCCCGCACTCTCGCGGTTCGCCCGCGTGCTGGACCCCGGGCTGGTCGACGCGCCGCCGCTGCTGCGCCGGCTCCTCGCCGGGGTGCAGGAGTTCGGCAGCCTCGTCGCGCCCGCGGAGCGCAGCCGACTCGTCAGCGCCACGCGCGCCGCCCTGGTCAGCTTCCCCCGGCTGCTGATCCGCCTGAGCCAGACGGTGTCCACGGCCAAGCCGATCACCGACTGCGTGGTGTCTCACGTCGTCCCCGTTCTCACCCAGGAGGTCCCCGACGGCGCGCTGTCGACCGGACGGCCCGCCTGGCAGGACCTCGCCCACCTCCTGCCCGGCATCGCCAGCGCAGCCCAGAACTTCGACGGCAACGGCTACGCGCTGCGCTACCAGTCGGGTACCGGACCTCAGGTGCTGAGCGCCGGCTCGCTGTCCGGCGCCGGCGCCCTGACCGGAGCGCAGCCGGGAGGCTCGCCGATCGGCGGGGCCCGGCCGGTGTGGAACGGCCGCCTCCAGCCCTCGGACTTCCAGCCCGCCCAGCCCTGCAGCGCGCAGCCCGTCACCAGCCTGCAGGCCGACACCGGCTCGGCCGGCCTCTCGACCCAGGGGGCAGGGCGCTAGATGTTCCGCCGCCAGATCCAGCGCAGCGTCGGAAGGATCCTGCTGCTCGCCGCGGTCGTCGTCGCCGGCCTGGCCTCTGCCTTCTACATCCTGTCCCAGGAACGGCTGCAGTCGCCCTTCGCGTCCTCCTACACGGTCTACGCGGCGTTCGCCGGCGTCACCGGCGTGGCACCCGGGCTGGGGGAGCCGGTCAACGTCTCCGGCGTCCAGGTCGGCCAGATCGGCGGCGCGAAGCTCGAGAACGGCCAGGGCGTCCTGGAGCTGAAGATCGACCCCCAGAAGCTGCCGCGGCTCTACGCCAACGCCCGTGCCGTCCTCGTCCCGAGCTCACCGCTGAAGGACATGCAGGTCAACCTCGTGCCGGGCGGCAGGCCCGCGCCGCCCCTGCGCGACGGCGCGACCATTCCCGTCGGCCAGACCACCACGCCGATCGACGCCGACGACCTGCTCAACGCGCTGGACGCCGACACGCGGACGTACATCGTCACGTTGCTGTCGGGCCTCGACCGCGGCACCCGGGGCCGCGGTCCCGACCTCAACGCGCTGTTTCGCTCGCTGGGCCCGACCATGACCCAGGTGCGCGATGTCGGCGACGTGCTCGCCGCACGCCGGCGCCAGGTCAAGCGGCTGGTGACCAACCTCTCGCTGCTCAGCCGCGCCGCCGGCGCCAAGGACCGCGAGATCGCCACCGTGGTCGGTGCCAGCAACGCGATGCTCGGCGCCCTGGCCCAGCAGGACGGCGCCCTGCGCAGCTCGGTCGCCCAGCTGCCGCCGACGCTGCGGACCCTCCGCAGCACCCTCGGCCACACGACCCAGCTCGCCGACCTGCTGGCGCCGACGCTGGACGCGCTGCTGCCGACCGCGCGGCGCCTGGCGCCGACGCTGCGGGGAAGCCGGCCGCTGTTGCAGGGTGGTGGGCTGCTGCCGGTGGCCGACGTCAAGCCGTTCGTCGACACGATCCTGCCGCTCGCCAAGTCGCTGCCCGCCACCACGAGCGCACTCAGCCGTGCGGCGGGGCCGCAGACCACGGCGTTCAAGGTCATCGAGGCGTTCGTCAACGAGCTGGCCTACCAGCCACCGGGGCGCGCGCACTCGTTCCTGTACTGGCTGGCGTGGTTCGGCCACAACGCCAACTCGGTCGTGTCCACCGAGGATCCCAACGGCGCCGTCCTGCGCGGTCTGACGCTGCTCTCGTGCACGAGCCTGACCGCCCAGCCGGCGCTGGCCGACCTCCTGAAGGTCACGCTCGGACCCACCGGTCCGTGCGCGGGGGGGCAGGGATGAGCGCCGCATGATCACCCAGGCTCCCCATCGCTCCGCCATGGCCGTCGCGGGGCTCTTCGTGCTCGCCTGCGTGGGTCTGATCATCTACGTCTGGACGCAGTTCGGGGGAAGCCTTCCCCTGTACCCCAGGGGCTATCGCTTCCACGCCAGCTTCACGCAGGCCAGCGAGCTCGTGGCCCGGGCCGACGTGCGGATGGCGGGCGTCAACGTCGGGCGGGTGGTCGCCGTGCGCCGGCGAGGCCTGCGCGCCGACGCGACCATCGAGCTCGACGCCAGGTACGCACCGCTGTCGTCCGACGCCCGGGCGATCCTGCGGCAGAAGACGCTGCTGGGGGAGACGTTCGTGGCGCTGACGCCCGGAAGCGCGAGCGCTCGGAAGGTGCCCGAGGGCGGCCGGCTGGCCGACAGCCGGATCGCCGGCACGCAGCAGCTCGACACGGTCCTCGGCACGTTCGACGCCCCCACGCAGCGCAACCTGCGCCGGATGCTGCAGGGCCTGTCCGCTGCGCTGCAGGGCCGCGGCACCGATCTCAACTCGGCGCTCGGCAACCTGGACCCGGCGGTCGGCTCGTTCGCTGACGTCGCCTCGATCGTCGACCGCCAGGGCAGCTCGTTCCGGCGGGTGATCCGCGATACCGGCGTCGTGCTCCAGACGCTGGGCGACCGCCGTGCCGACCTGGCGACGCTCGTCGGTGCCGGAGACCGCGTGCTCTCCAGCACCGCCGCGCGCAACCGCGAGCTGACCGCCACCGTCCGGGCGCTCCCGCCGTTCCTCGACCAGCTGCGCTCGACGCTGCGCGTGCTCGACACGACCGGCGCCCACGCCGCGCCGACGCTGGCCGCGCTGAGGCCGGCCGCCCCGCTGTTGCGGCCGGTCCTGTCGGAGCTGATCGCCCTGTCGCCGGCGATCCGTGGCCTCATGCGGGAGATCGGTCCCGTCATCGACCTCTCCGAGCGCGCGCTGCCCGCCGCCACGCGGCTCGTGTCAGCCACCGTCCCGTTCATCGATCAACTCGAGACCGCTGCCGACCAGGTGACCCCCGCGGTCGAGCTGACCCAGCTCTACGGACCGACGATGACGACGGTGTTGGCCAATCTCGGCGCGGTCTATCAGGCCAAGACGCAGCTGGCCGACGGGACGATGATCCACTACCTGCGCACGTTGCTGGCGTTCTCCAACGAGAGCAACGTGGGGAGCGCGACCCAGCGGCCGGGGAGCAACCGCCACAACGCCTATCCGGCGCCGGGCGTGCTCGATGCGGTCGGCAAGGACGGGATCGCGGCCTCCGACTGCGCCAACGTCAACCACCCGACGCCCGTCCCCGGCGCGGGGCCGCCCTGTCACGTGCAGCCGCCCCTGCGGTTCGGTCCCACGCCGACCTACTACCCGCGGCTCGAGCCGCTGCCGCCGCGGTAGAGACCTCTGCGCGGTGGCGCCATGGGGCAGAGCCTCACCGTCGAGGTCACCGAGACGGCGCTCCTCGACGAGAACGCTCAACTGCGACCTCGCCGAGGGCTACTTCATCTCCCGCCCGCTCGAAACGTGATGAGCTAGTCGGCGCACGACGCTGTCGATGCGCGCGGAGATTCGCCACACCGCCGGTGCAGGAGCGTGCTGCTTCTCGTGTCCCAACGCGGCGGCCACGGTACGGACGTAGAACACACGCGCAAGCTAGACACGGCCTCCTCGAGGCTCGTTGGCCAGCCGGTCCAAAGATGACGCGCCGAATTTGGACCCGGGTCCAAGGGTCTGCGAGCGCGGGCTTCTTATCGTGACGTTCGCCCTAGGGTTCCGCCGCCGGGCAACCGGCGGGTCTGGTCCGAGAGGGCAGGCCGGCATCGACATAGCCGCGCTGACACGGAGGGATAAAAGCCCGGGAGACATCACGTCTGCCGGGCTTTTCTGATTTCTAAGGAGCTTGGCTTGGAACTGATCGGCAACACGGCTCTCATCCTGGTGGATGTCCAGCGGTCCGCCGAGCTCGATGTCGAGTGCGGCATCCCGCTGATGCCCGGTGGGCCCGAGCGGGTCGATCGAGCACGCCAGATCCTGGCGGCGGCCCGTGAGGCGGCGGTCCCGCCGATCTTCATTCAGGAGGTCCACAAGCGCACGCTGCTCGACTTCGGCCGCGAGCTCGACGGCAGCGAGACCGTGCACTGCCTCGAAGGCGACGAGCTGACCGAGCTCGCGAGCGGACTCGAGCCGCGGGCCGACGAGTACCACATCCGCAAGCGCCGCTATTCGGCGTTCTTCGCCACCGAGCTCGAGCTCGTCCTGAAGTCGCTGGGCATCGAGACCGTCGTGCTTCTCGGCGGTCTGACCGACGTCTGCGTCCACTACACGTTCGCCGACGCCCATCAACACGACTACCACTGCAAGGTCGTCACTGACGCCACCGGCGGCTCCTCGCCGGAGGCGCACGAGGCGTCTCTGCGGGCGATGCGCTACCTGCAGCGCGACTGCCTCGTCACGACCGCCGAGCTGCTCAGTGCCCTCGGCGCCGCAGAGCCCGCCAGGGTCGGCGTTTGACTCGGCCGGTCCCCGTTCTCGACGTGCGCGACCTGCACGTCACGTTCGCTGCTCGTGACGGCGACGTCCACGCCCTGCGTGGAGCGACGTTGGCGATCGCCGAGGGGGAGGTCCTCGGCCTGGTCGGCGAGTCGGGATCTGGCAAGAGCGTGCTCGGACTGACCGCGCTCGGCCTCCTCCCGCGCGATCCCGCTCCGACCATCCGGGGCGAGGTCCGTCTCGATGGCGAGGACATGGTGTCCGCCGGTGAGGACGCTCGCCGCGCCCGACGGGGCTCCTACGTCGGCGCGGTCTTCCAGGATCCGATGGCTTCGCTGAACCCGACCATGCGCGTGGGGCGACAGGTGGACGAGGCAGGCGACGGACTGTCGACCCAGGCGGTCTGCGAGCTGCTTGGATCGACCGGCATCCCGGAGCCGCACGTCAAGGCGCGGGCCTATCCGCACGAGCTGTCGGGCGGCCTGCGCCAGCGCGTGATGATCGCCATGGCACTGGCCCGGGCTCCGCGGCTGATCATCGCCGACGAGCCGACGACCGCGCTCGACGTCACGGTCCAGGCCAAGGTGCTCGACCTGCTCGCGGCCGCCGCGCGCGATCGCGGCGTGTCGCTGCTGCTGGTCACCCACGACCTGGGTGTCGCCGCGCGCATCTGTGACCGGATCGCGGTCGCCTACGCAGGCCGGATCGTCGAGACCGGGACCACCCCCGAGGTCCTGGCCGGCGCGCGCCACCCATACACCGTCGGGCTGCTGGCCAGCCGCCCGAGCCTGCACGGCACGGTCGCCGGCGGTGACCTGCCCACGTTGCCCGGTCGGCCTCCCGACCCGCGCCGGCCGATGGCGGGCTGCGCGTTCGCGCCGCGCTGCCCAGCCAGCGACGCCAGCTGCGCACTGGCGGTGCCCGTCCACCTCGCGGCCGCCCGGCGCGACGAGTGCCACCACCCCGGAGTCCTCTCACGCTGGCCCGAGGGCGGACCGCACATGCGGCGGCCCGACCTCATGCTCCTTCGCCCGCCGGCTCAGGAGGCTCCCGCATCCATCCCGGGCACGGCTCTCGAGCCCGCCCTGACCGTCACGGGACTCGTACGGGAGTTCGCCCGTCCCCGGCGCCATCCGTTCGCATCAGCGTCAGAGCCGCTGCGCGCCGTCGACGCGATCGACCTCGTCGTCCCGCCCGGCGGGTCGGTGGCAGTCGTCGGCGAGTCCGGCTCGGGCAAGAGCACGCTGCTGCGGATGATCGTGGGGTTGCTGGATCCGACAGCGGGCTCGATGCGGCTCGGTCCCGGCGCCTCGCCGCAGATGATCTTCCAAGACGCCGGCGCATCGTTGACACCATGGATGTCGGTGGGAGAGCAGGTTGCCGAGAGGCTCGCCGCGGTCGGCGTCCCGGCCACGGAGCGACCTGCACGCGTCGCCGCGGCCTTCGAGGCCGTCGGCCTGTCGGCGGAGCAGGCCGCGATGATGCCGCGGCGGCTCTCGGGCGGCCAGCGCCAGCGGGCCGCGATCGCCCGGGCGATCGCGGTGCCCCCGGCTCTTCTGGCGTGCGACGAGCCGGTGTCGGCCCTGGACGTGTCGCTGGCGGCCCAGGTCCTCAACCTGCTCTGCCACCTGCGCGCGACGCTCGGCATCGCCCTGCTCTTCGTCACCCATGACCTGGCGGCCGCGCGGGCGGTCGCCGATGACGTGATCGTCATGCGGCGCGGCCGTGTGGTCGAGCGCGGCACCGTCGAGCAGATCTTCGCGCAGCCCACCCATCCGTACACGTGCGAGCTCCTTGCCGCGGTCCCCGGGGTGGAGGCGGCCTGATGGCGATGGCGCCCACGACGTCTGACGCGGCACCGGCCGTGGCGCGTGGAGCCGTCGGCGCGTTCGTGCGGCGTCGCGGCACGCCGTCCGGCAGCGTGAGCCCCGCGGGCCTGCGCCGCGCCCTTCTACCCGTCGCGGTGCTGACGCTGGTGATCTTGATCGCGCCGCTGCTGGCGCCTGACAGTGCGCTGCAGATCACGGCTGCCGGTCCGTTGCACGGGCTCTCGGTGCACAACCTCCTGGGGACCGACGAGATCGGCCGCGACGTGCTGTCGAGGGTGCTGATCGGCCTGCGGACCTCGTGGCTCGCCGCGCTGGGCGTCATCTCGCTCGGCGCGGCGTTCGGTGCGCTCGTGGGAGCGCTGGCCGGCGCGCTGGGCGGCATCGTCGACACGGTCCTGATGCGCTTGACCGACCTGTTCATCTCGCTGCCGGCGCCGGTCTTGGCGATCGCCATCGTGGCCTCGATGGGCCCCAGCCTGTTTCACACATTGCTCGCGCTGAGCATCGTGTGGTGGCCCTGGTACGCGCGGATCGTTCGCGCCGAGGTCCGCGCGCTCGCCGTCCGGCCGCACGCCGAGGCGGCGCGGCTGGCGGGCGTCAGCCGCAGACGGCTGGTCCTGCGCCACCTCCTGCCGGGCGCCGTCGCGCCGGTGGTCGTCACGATGTCCCTGGACGTCGGCAACCTGATCCTTGCGCTGGCCGCCCTGTCGTTCATCGGCCTGGGCGCGCCGGCGCCGGCACCTGAGCTCGGGGCGATGAGCGCGCGGGGCCTGGACTACCTCTTCGGCCATCCGTGGGTCCCGCTCGCACCTGCCGTGGCCGTCGCGCTGCTTGCGTTCACCGCGAACGTCATGGGCGACGCCATCAACCGTCACCTCGACCAAAGGAACACCCGATGAGGCACCGTTCGATCCTGGCCGTGCTCACCCTGGCGGCCCTGCTCGCAGCAGGGTGCGGCGCAAAGAGCACGTCCAGCAGCGTCGGCGGAACAGCGGCGGGCGGCGCGTCCGGCGCGAGCAACGCCGTGCTGCGCATCCCGTATCTCGCCGACATGTCGGTGCCCGATCCCGACGTCTTCTACGACATCGAGGGCAACTCGGTGATCCTCAACAGCTACGACGGCCTGCTGAAGTACGCGCCGGGCTCGTCGAGGATCGTCGGCAGCCTGGCCGCGTCCTGGACGGTCTCGCCTGACCGGCTGACCTACACGTTCCACCTGCGACCCGGTGTTCGCTTCCATGACGGCAGCAAGCTGACGTCGACAGCGGTCAAGGCAAGCTTCGAGCGACGTCTCGCGGTCGCCCAGGCACCCTCCTACATGCTTGAGCCGGTCAAGAGCATGCTGACGCCGAAGCCGCTCGAGCTCGTCATCAAGCTCAAGCATCCGGTCAACCCGTTCCTGGCCTACATGGCCTCGAGCTGGGGCCCCAAGATCATCGGGCCCGGCGCGATCACGCAGCACGCGGGATCAGACCACGCGCAGACCTGGCTGCGCACCCACGAGGACGGCACCGGCCCCTATGAGATCACGGCGTTCGACCGTGGACGCCAGTACGTGCTGACACGCGCACCCGGCTACTGGGGAACGGCTCCCTACTTCCAGAAGATCATCTTCAAGATCACGCCGGACATCGGGACGCAGCGCCTCGAGCTGCAGAACGGCGACCTTGACGCGATCCTGCACTCGTTCCCCGCCTCGGAGCTCAGCTCGCTGCCGTCCAACCTGACCGTCAAGCGCGAGAGCTCCTACCTGCGGCTGCTGCTCTACGTCAACACCAACCGGGCTCCGTTCTCGGATCCGGCCATCCGCGCGGGTCTGCGATCGACCTTCGACGTCGGCCAGCTCGTCTCGCAGGCGTACGCGGGCACCGCCACCGCGTCCACCGGCGCCTATCCGCCCGGCCTGCTGCCGAGTCAGCCGGGCCTGCCCTACAAGCCCAACACCGCGGCGGCGAAGGCGATCAGCGCCAAGGCGAAGACGAGGTCGATCACGCTGGCCTACACCGCCGACGAGTCAGGTGTCCAGCGCAGAGCCAGCGAGCTGCTGCAGGCCCAGCTCTCGGCCGCGGGCTACGACGTCACGCTCAAGGAGGTCCAGCTGCCGCAGGTCTACGGGTACGTCAAGGATCTGGCGCACGCCCCGGACCTCCTGCTCGTCACCAACACCCCCGACGCCGCCGACCCCGACACGTGGGCGCGGATCCTCTTCTACTCCTCGGGAGGGCTGGACTTCCTGGGCTTCAAGGACCCGACGATCGACAAGCTGCTCGACCAGGCAGTGAGCGCGCCGAAGGCCAAGGCCGACGCGCTGTACTCGCAGGTCGGCCAGCGCGTGCTCGACAGCAACGAGATGTTCTTCCTCGGCGACGTCAAGAACGTCTTCGTCCTGAGCAACAAGCTGACCAACGTGCAGGCGGTGCCTGCCTATCCCTGGACGGTCGACCTGGCGGCGCTGCGAGGGACCGGCTGATGGCCGGTCTCCTCGGACGCCGGTTCGCGGGCCTCGTCGCCGTGTTGGCGGGGCTGGCGGTCATCACCTTCGTGCTGGAGGTCGTGGTGCCGGCCGACCCGGCCCGAGCCGTCGTCGGCGCGAGCGCCTCACCGAAGGTCGTCGCGGCCAAGCGGCACGAGCTCGGCTACGACAGGCCGCTTCCCGAGCGCTTCGTGCGGTTCGCCGGCCGCCTGCTGCACGGCGACCTCCAGAGCTCCCTTCGCACACGTAACCCGGTGGTCGACGATCTCGGCACCTTCGCGCCGGCGACCATGGAGCTGGCGCTGTTCGCGGCCTTCCTGGCGGGCGTGATCGGTCTCGGGCTGGGGCTCCTGCTGGCGGGCGGCGGGCGGGCGGGCCGCTGGATCCGGCGCGCGCTCATCGGCGGGGCGTCGGTGCCGAGCTTCCTGTTCGGCCTGATCCTGATCCTCGTCCTCTACTCGGGCCTGCATCTGCTGCCCGCCTCGGGGCGCGTGACCGACACCCTCGTGCTGCCGACCGGCCCGACGCGCTTCCTGCTGATCGACTCGCTGCTGCACGTCGAGCCGAACGTGTTCTTCAGCGCGTTGGGCCACCTGCTGATGCCGGGTCTGACGCTGGCCCTGCTGCCCGCGCTGGCCATCGCGCGGACGCTGAGCACGTCGCTGACGACGGTGATGCGCGAGGACTACGTTCGCACAGCGCGGTCGAAGGGCCTTCGGGAGCGCACCGTGCTGCTGCGCCATGCTCTGCGCAACGCCGCCGGCCCTGCGCTCACGATGGCGGGCCTGCAGTTCGGGCTTCTGCTTGGAGGCATCGTCGTGGTGGAGTCGATCTTCGCGTGGCCGGGACTGGGCCTCTACATCGACCAGTCGATCGCCTACTCCGACTTCCCGGCGATCACCGGCGCGACGCTGCTTCTCGGGACGATCTACGTGGTCGTCAACTTCCTCGTCGACGTCGCGCAGGCGTGGGCGGACCCGCGCATCAGGACGGTCTGATCGATGCGTGAGTGGTTCTCCGTGACGGAGCTCGCAGAGGGTGTGTGGCAGCTCACCGAGCCTGGGCACGTCTGCTCCTGGCTCGTGGCCGGTGAGAACAGAGCTGCGCTGATCGACACGGGCTGCGGCTTTGCTGCGATCCGCCCCGTCGTCGAGGCTCTGACGGACCGGCCGGTCACCGTCGTCCACACGCACCACCACTTCGATCACATCGGTGGCGACGACGAGTTCGAGGAGATCCTGATCCACCCGCTCGGGGTGGATGGGCTGGCCCGGGCTGTCCCCACGGAGCTGCTGGACGCCTACCTCCAGTACGCGACGGGCCAAGAGGACTGCTTCGGGCACTACCAGCAGCTCGACGACCGCTATTTCCACCTGATCGCAGACCAGCACACCGTGCGCCGGCTGACGCCCGAGGTCCGTTCGGCCTGGCACATCGACGGGTTCGTGGCGACGGGCGTGATCGAGGACGGTGACTCGATCGATCTCGGCGGCCGCCGGCTCGACGTCATCCACACCCCGGGCCACTCGCCGGACTGCGTGTGCCTGGACCTCATGGGCGAGGGCATGCTGTTCGGAGGCGACACCGTCAACACCGGACCGGTCTATGCCCAGTTGCCCGACTCCGACCTGGGCGCCCTCCAGGCGTCGCTGTCCGGGCTGGCGGCGCGGTCGGAGCGATGGGATCGTGTGTTCTGCTCGCACTTCATGCGCACGGAGGTCCCACCGGCCTTTCTGGCCCTGCAGGCCGACGCGTTCGCGCGCGTGCTGGGAGGAGAGGTCGCGCTGCGTTCGGGGGTCGACTGCGTGGGCGGCGAGGTGCGCGAGGCGGTGTTCGACGGCTTCAGCGTGTTCGTGCCCGTGGACTGGTCGGCATCGGAGGTCGCGGCGTGATCGTCGATGCGATCCTCCCGGGGGGCGCCAGCTGGTCACAGGTCTGCCGGCGTGGCACGGCGATGACGCTGACCGACCTCGAAGGGGGCGCCAACCTCTCTGCGCTCTTCTATCGCGCGGATCAACCGGTCGAGCGCTACTGCATGCCCGACACGCTCAAGGCGCAGCACTGCTCGCGGATCACCCAGGGCGTGGCGCTCCACTCCGACATGGGGCGTGTGCTGGTCTCGGTCGTCGAGGACACGTGCGGCTGGCACGACACCATCACCGGCCACGCGACGCCCGGTCACGTCGCAGGACGCTGGGGCACGATGAGCTACCAGGAGGGCCACAACGCGTGGCGCCGCAGCGCCCGTGAGGGGCTTCTCGTCGAGCTGGCCAAGCACGAGCTGGGCCGACGCGACCTCGTCGCCAACGTCAACTTCTTCACCAGGATCGCGGTCGGCGATGACGGTGCGCTCTCGTTCGTCTCGGACAGCTCGCCCGCCGGTGCGCACGTCCGGCTGCGCTTCGAGATGGACACGCTGGTCGTGGCCTGCGCCGTGCCACATCCTCTCGACCCCGAGCCCGCGTGGCGGCCTCGGCCCGTCAGGCTGGCCATCGCGGACGTCCGCCCGGCGGCCCCCGACGATCCGGTGCGCCTGGCCTGTCCGGAGAACGAGCGCGGATTCGCGGCCACCGAGTTGGAGGTTGCGCTCACGTGAACACGGTCGAGAGGCAGGGCGCCGGCACCCGGGCGAAGCTTGAGCTCGAGGTCTCCGCCGGAGACGGATGGATCGGCGAACTGCATGCCGGCGAGACGCTGCGGATCGTCGACCTGCATGGCAATCAGGCCGTCGACACCCTGTTCTTCGACGCGCATGACTACGCCAACCGCTACAGCGCCGTGGATACGCTTCGAGAGCAGGGCTCCGCCTACCTGACGATCGGCTCGTCGCTGCTGGCGGTCGATGGATTGCCGCTGGTGACGATCGTCGAGGACACCTGCGGGCGTCACGACACGCTGGGTGGCGCGTGCTCCCAGGAGAGCAACGTCGTCCGCTACGGCGAGCACACGCGTCACATGCACGCGTGTCGCAACACGTTCCTGGCCCAGGCGCTGGTGTGGGGCCGAGGGCTGAGCAAGCGCGACCTCGGCCACAACGTGAACTTCTTCATGAACGTGCCGCTCACCCCCGACGGCGGGCTCGAGTTCGCCGACGGCATCTCGGCACCCGGCAAGCATCTCGACCTGCTGGCCCAGCGAGACACGCTGGTCCTGATCTCCAACTGCCCGCAGTTGAACAACCCGTGCAACGGCTATGACCCCACGCCGATCCGGCTGGTGGTCACGCCCGCCGCGTGAGCGCCGCCGAGGTCGTATCGGCCGGGACGCTGACCACGGTGCAGGCCTTGCCGGGACGTCTGGGACTCTGGGAGGTCGGCGTTCCGCCGTCGGGACCGATGGATGATCGCTCGCTGCGGACGGCCAACCGACTCGTCGGCAACGCGGACGAATCGGCCGGGCTGGAGGTCACGGTGACAGGACCGCGGCTGCGGTTTCCCGACGGCGCTCGGATCGCGGTGACCGGGGCGCCGCTGATCGTCGAGGTCGATGGCACGCCGGCACCGCAGTGGTCGGCGATCGACGTGCCGGCGGGCGCACTGGTCAAGCTCGGCGTGATCCGGAGCGTTGGCATGCGCGCCTACCTGGCCGTCGCGGGAGGCGTGGACACCGCGTTGGCGATGGGCAGCCAGGCGGTGTTCGCGCCGGCCGGTCTCGGCGGTGGGGCGTTGCGCAAGGGCGACACGCTGGCGTTCGGGGAGCCCGGGTCCGCGGGTTCCGGGGAGCCTGAGCCCCCGGTGCCGATGGGCAATGCCTGGAACCTGCGCGTCGTGCCCGGCCCGCACGGCGCCCCGGACTTCCTGACGCCCGAAGGGCTCGAGGAGCTCTTCACCGCCGGCTGGACCGTGCACCACCAGTCCGACCGTGCCGGAGTGCGCCTGACCGGTCCGGTACCCGATTGGGCACGCTCCGATGGCGGTGACGCGGGCCTGCACCCGTCGAACATCCTCGACAGCGCCTACGGCGTCGGCACGGTGATGCTGGCGGGGGACATGGCCGTTGTCGTCGGTCCCGACGGTCCGAGCCTCGGGGGGTTCGTCGCGATCGGTCAGGTGGTGGCTGAAGATCGTTGGCAGCTCGGGCAGGTGCGCGCCGGCGACGAGGTCCGGCTCGTGGCGGTCGACGACCATCGCCGGGCGATCGCGGGTCCCGGGCTGTCCCCGCTCCTCGATGCTCGGGGGGACTCCCCGGGAGGGCCGGTCACCTATCGGCGGGCGGGGGAGGCGGCGTTGCTCGTGGAGTTCGGGGAGTCCGGGCTCGAGCTTCGTTCGCGTGTCCGCGCCCACGCGTTGCAGGAGGCGCTGCGGACGTTGAGGGTGCCGGGGTTGTTCGATCTGACGCCGGGCGTGCGCTCGCTGCACATCCAGCACGACCCCGGCCTCCTGCCGACGCGTCGACTCCTCGATCTCGTGACCGACACCGAGGCGACGCTTCCCTTGCCCGAGACCCTGGAGGTGAGCAGTCGTGTCATCACGCTGCCATTGGCGTGGCGCCACTCTCAGGCGATGCTGGCCGTGGAGCGCTACGCGACCTCCGTCCGCTCTGACGCGCCGTGGTGTCCGGACAACATCGACTTCATCCGCCGCATCAACGGCCTGGACTCCGAAGAGGAGGTCCAGCAGATCGTCCTTGCCGCGTCCTACCTCGTGCTCGGGCTCGGCGACGTCTATCTCGGCGCTCCCGTGGCCGTACCCCTGGACCCCCGTCATCGCCTGGTGACCACGAAGTACAACCCGGCGCGGACCTGGACGCCCGCCAACGCGGTGGGGATCGGCGGAGCGTTCCTCTGCGTCTACGGCATGGAGGGACCCGGCGGCTATCAGCTGGTCGGCCGCACCGTCCCCGTCTGGCTCGATCGGAGCGAGCCGCCGTGGTTGTTGCGCCACTTCGATCAGCTGCGGTTCGAGCTCGTCGAGGAAGCCGAGCTCGAGGAGCTGCGCGCGCGCAGCGCCGCAGGCACCTGGGAACCCGTGATCGAGCCGGCCAGCTTCTCGCTGCTCGAGCACGAGCGGTTCCTGGCCGCCCACGAGCCGGAGATCGCCGAGTTCCGCTCCCAGCGCGAGGCCGCGTTCGCGCAGGAGCGGGCCGCGTGGGCGGCGGCCGGCTCGCGGTGATCGGATCGATCGCCGACCTGCTGGCCGACTACCGGGCCGGCCACAGTCGCCCCAGCGAGGTTGCCGGCGAGGTGCTCGACCGCCTCGGCGAGGACCCGGGCCCCGCCTGGATCACCCTGGTTGACCCCCACGCGCTCCGCGCCGCGGCCCGCTCCCTGGACGCGGCAGACCCAGGCCTGCCGCTCTACGGGATCCCCTTCGCCGTCAAGGACAACATCGACGTCGGCGGCCTCCCGACGACCGCGGCGTGCCCGGGGTTCGCCCGCGAGGCCGACCGTGACGCGGCCGTCGTGGAGCGTCTCCTGGGCGCCGGGGCTCTGCTCGTCGGAAAGACCAACATGGACCAGTTCGCCACCGGCCTGGTCGGCACGCGATCGCCCTACGGGACTCCGGCCTGCGTGTTCGACGGCGAGCGTGTCCCCGGCGGCTCGAGCTCGGGCTCCGGCGTGGCGGTGGCGCTCGGGCACGTCATGTTCGCGCTCGGGACCGACACCGCTGGCTCGGGGCGGGTCCCTGCCGCGTTCAACGAGCTCGTGGGGATCAAGCCGACACGAGGACTGGTCTCGAATCGCGGGGTCCTGCCCGCCTGTCGCGGGCTGGACTGCGTCTCGGTCCTGGCCCGGTCGGTGGCAGATGCCGCGGCCGTTCTCGCGGTTGCCGCGGCCTTCGACCCGGCCGATGCGTGGAGCCGCGCGCCGCGGGTTCCCACCTCGCCGCGGCATGGCCGCGTCGCCGTTCCGCTCGATGGACAGCTCATCTTCCAGGAGGCCGACGCCGCCGCGGCCTGGGAGCAGGCATGCCGGGAAGCGGCCGCGACCTGGGAGCTGGTGCGCGTGGACATCGGAGCGCTCCTGGAGGCCGCCGACCTGCTCTACGACGTGTGGGTCTCCGAGCGGACGGCCGATCTCGGTGACATTGTGGCCGCCGAGCCTGACGGGCTGGATCCCACCGTCGCGGCCATCGTCCGGGCAGGTGCGGGCCTGCGCGCCGTCGATGTGTTCGCCGGCCAGCACCGCCTCGCTGAGCTGCACCGCGCCGCCTGCCCGATCTGGGAGCAGGCCGACGCGCTCCTGCTTCCCACCACGCCCGGGCACCCCCGCCTGGACGAGGTCGCGGCAGATCCGGTGGGCGTCAACGCCCGCCTCGGCCGCTTCACGAACTTCGTCAACCTCCTCGACCTCGCGGCGATCGCGGTTCCCGGCCCCCGCCGCCCCGACGGCCTCCCGGGTGGGGTCAGCCTGATCGCTCCGGCCTTCCACGACCACCGGCTGATGAGCCTCGCCGCCGAGTGGCGCGGCGAGCCTCGGCCCGCGTCCTCTGGAGCCACGCGCCTGGTTGTCGTCGGAGCGCATATGAGCGGTCTGCCGCTCAACGGCGAGCTGACCTCGCGCGGCGCGCGGCTGGTGCGGCGTGCGCGAACGGCGCCCGTCTACCGGCTGTTCGCCCTCCCCGGCGCCGGCGTACCGCGGCCCGGGCTCGTGCGAACCATCCACGGCGGAGCTGCCGTGGAGGCCGAGGTCTGGGAGCTTGCACCGGCAGCGGTCGGAGAGCTCCTCGAGGGCGTACCCGCCCCGCTGGGGATCGGTCGCGTCACGCTCGAGGACGGCGAAGACGCCGCGGGCTTCGTGTGCGAGGGCTACGCGACACACGGCGCCATCGACGTGACGTCCCACGGGGGGTGGCGCGCCTACCTGGACGCGGCGGACATGGAGAGACCCTGAACTCAACCGGGCGCGCTGGCGAACGCCGGGCCGTTGTCCATTATCGTCGGCGTCTTGCCATCCAGCCGCGCGAGCCGTTTCGTTCCATGGGCGCTCGCCGCGCTCGCGCTGCTCCTCGCGGTCCTCCTCTACACGCGCTTCAGTTTGGACGACCTGCTCAGCCGGGACGAGGCCATCTGCGCGTACGGCGCGCAGCAATGGGCGCACGGCGTGCCGTTCTACACGAGCATCTTCGACGCCAAGGGCCCGCTGTCGTCCGCGCTGGGCGGCGTGGCGGTCTGGGTGGCGTCGCTCATCGATTTCAACGACCTCACCGCGATCCGGCTGCTGTTCCTGGCCTTCGCCTGCGGGACCGCGGTCGGCGTCTACCTGCTGGCCGCGCGGGCCTGGGAGTCACAACTGGCCGGCATGGCTGCCGCCGTGACGTTCGTCTCCTTCAGAGGCTTCGCCGTGGACGCCATCGGTGGTCCCGACCCCAAGACCCCGGGCATCTTCTTCGCCGTGGCCTCGATGACGATCCTCCTCCGGCGACGATGGTTCACCGGGGGGGTGCTGGCCGGCCTGGCGTTGCTCGTGTGGCAGCCGCTGGGGGGCTACTCCGTCGTCGCGGTGCTGGCAGCCGTGTTCGGATGCGACGCCGGGGCGCGCGCCCGATCCGCCCTGCGCGCGATCGCCGGAGTGCTCACGCCGGTCGTGGTGACGTTCGCCTACTACCTCGCCGCGGGGTCGCTCAGCCACCTGGTGGACGGCATGATCGTGTTTCCCTTCACCGGGGTCGAGCGCGACCCGGAGACGTTCAGCCATCGCCTGCACGTCATCACGTCGACGGTGGACCGCTACTACGGCGACACTCGCGTGCTGCTGTGGGGCGGCCTCGTGCTGCTGCCCGCCCTCATCGCCTGGCAGGTCGCGCGTCGGCGCGCCTCGCTGAAGGACCCCCTCGTCGTGGCGGTGGCCGGCTCCGGGTTGGTGGTCGCCATCTTCACTGCCTCCGACTTCCAGGGCTATCCCGACGTGTTCCCACTGCTGCCGTACGCGGCGCTGGGCATCGGCGGCGCGCTCGGCCTCGTGGTGAAGGCCGTGCCGCTGGGCCGGGTGCGGCACCTCGCAGCAGGCCTCGGGGTCGTCGCCATGGCTGCGCTCGCCCTGCTCACCTGGCACGACTACTCGACCGCCGCGGGCAGCCACGAGCTGCTTCGTCCCAAGCAGCAGGCCACGGCCGACCGCTTGAGCCGCCTGGCCGGCCCCAGAGGGACCATCTGGACGCTCGGCAACCCAGCGGTTCTCGTGTTCACCCACCGGCGCAACCCCAGCCGGTTCGTCTACCTCAACTCGGGCTTCGACGCGTATGTCGCCAAGCACACGCCGGGCGGCCTCCGTGGCTTCGCCGACCAGATCCTCGCCTCCCGGCCGGCGGTCATCGACGTCAACCAATGGGTCAGCCGGCGCCGTCACGTCGTCCTGGCGCGGCTCCAAAGCGCCTATCGCCGCCGCTTCCTGGGCCACAGCCTGCTGCTCCTGGCGCCCGCGGTGCTCGGCCGTGCCCAGGCCCAGGGCATGCGGCTCGCGCGCCGGCCGCCCCCTGCGCCGACGCGGTGAAGATCCGCTAGCCCGGTGCCCGTCTACGCATGGCGACGCCTGCCATGAATAACCTGCGCTCCCGTGGGGTGCCGGCACTCCCATGACCATGGCCCACAACGAACCAGCACCCCCGACCGCGGCGGCCGAGCCGTTCGACTACGAGGGCATCCCGTCCGGCTACTACGACCTGGTGTTCCGCCGCCGCCGGGGGATGCAGAGCAAGTGGCACCACCTGAAGTTCCAGCGCGTCGCGCGGGAGCTCGAGGGGCACCATCGCGTGCTGGACATCGGGTGCGGCCCCGGGACGCTGGCCGGCAACTTCCCGCATCACGAGTGGGTGGGAACGGACCTCTCCACGCGGCAGATCGAGTACGCGCGGGCCACGTACGGCGACCGCGGGATCCGCTTCTACACCGAGAGTCCCCGCGAGCTGCCCGACAGCGAGCGCGACTTCGATGCCGTGACCATGGTCGAGCTCATCGAGCACCTCGACCCGCTGCTGCTCGCCAACACGCTCGACGACGCGCTCGACCGCGTCCGGCCCGGCGGCAAGGTCGTCCTCACCACCCCGAACTTCCACAGCCCGTGGCCCCTCCTCGAGGCCGCGCTCAACCGCGTGGCCGAGGTCTCCTACGACTTCCAGCACATCAACAAGTTCACCCGCTTCCGCCTCTCGGCGCTCTTGGAGAGCCACGGTCTCGAGCGGGTGTCGGCCGAGCCCTACCTGTGCACGGCGCCGTTCGCCGCGGTCGTCGGGTGGTCGCTGGCGGATCGCGTGGCGCTCATGGACCAGCGGGGGCTCGAGCAGCGGCTGGGCCTGCTGCTGGTCGGGACCGGCTTCAAGCCGCTGTAGCAGTCGCTCGCTGCCTGGTTCGATAGTCAGAGGCGCAGCGAGCCATGGTCGACGGGGACGTCGATGACGCGGGCGACGCGGATGAGGTCGGCGTCGTGTGCGAGGACGGTCGCTGGGGCGCGGGCGGCGACGGCGACGATCATGCAGTCGATCATGCCCCGCGGCGTCACCCCGGAGGCGCGGCAGCGCCGGTATATCCGCGCAGCGGCGTGGAAGTCGGCGGCGGGATCGATCGGGATCAGGACAGCGCGGGCGAGCAGGTCGAGCAGGTCGCGCTCACGGCCGTCGTCGCGGGCGCCGGCGCTGACCTCCATGACGACGGGTTCGGTGACGGCGAGATCTCGGGGTCTGGCGAGCAGGTGGGCGAGCCGCTGGTCGGCAGGGCTTCCCGTCGCGCGGTCGTACTCGACCCACGCCGAGGTGTCGGCGAGGATCACGCCGCGCGGGGCGGCTCGTCAGCGGGCACGTCGGCGATCGCGTGGGCGCCGCGCATGGCCAGGGCCTGTCCACGCGACATCGGCTGGCCGGCGAGGTGGCGCAGCGCGAGGTCGACCGCGGCGGTCTTCGTCGACAGCCCATAGCGTTCCATGATCGCCGCGACGCGGTCGTCGTCGAGCTCGATGTTGGTCCGAGTACGTGCCATACACCAACTCTACACCTACACCGCCCGAGCCATCGTGCGTTTGCTCACGGCCGCGAGCACGGAATTGCCTGCGAAGTGCAGGGTGAGCACGAGCTTGTGGACGGTCCGTGTCTCCGTGACCGTGGTCCGTACGCGGCAGTTCGGGTGGATCGGCAACGTACGCCGCAGCACGGCCCGTTGCCCGTCGTGCACGGTGAGGGTCATCGAGCCCTTGCACGCCTGGCTCAGCGGCGTCGATGCCGGGGGTACCAGGCGACCGGAAACGCGAAAACGGTACGGAGCTCGGCGGTCGTGCGATGGTGAGACGCGAAGCTCGAGTGCCGGCCGCGGCCTGCGGACAGCTGCGTGCACGAGTCCGGGCGCAGGCTTGCCGATACCGCGGAAGTTGGCGGTCGGGCACGTCGAGCCGGGGTTGTACTGCGCGTAGTAGTAGTCGTCGAACTCCGGACAGCGCGCCGAGTCCTTGAACGGCCAAATGCCGTCTTCGAAGCGCACGACGTAGAAGCCCTGCACGTCGTTGGTGAACCAGATCTCTCCGCGCTCGGCGTGGATGACGGGCCGCGCCCCGGTGCCGACGACGGCCGTCGTCGCGGGGTTGAAGTAGCCGATCTCGACGGGTTTGTGCGGATTGCGGATGTCGGTCACACGCATCCCGGCGCCGAAGTAGTCACACGCCAGGATCGTCGGGTTGTAGAGGCGGTCCACCGAGCAGTGGTGGGCGCTGTAGCCAAGTCCGTTCAGCGCCCCCTCGCCGGTGACCTCGGCGCAGTGCTGGGGCAGGTCGACCTGGAGCAGCAGGCTCGACACGAGCTTGGGGTGGCGCTCGTCGGCGAAGTCGAAGATCCGCGGGTAGCCGAAATTGGCCCAGTTGTCCTTGCTGCGACTGCAGTCCGCCGCGCCGGAGCGTTCGCCGTACTGGATCAGGAACGGGTGGCCGTCGTAGGTGACGCGCAGTGCGGCTTGGCACCACTGGTTGTCGCCGAGCGGGATCTGCGCGAGCAGGTGCGGCTTGGGATCGGACCGGTGCGTGATGAGCTCCGACGTGTCAACGATCAGCAGCTTGTCGTTCGGCGGCGCCTGCTGCTGGCAGATGTACGAGCGGCTGTCGTCCTCGGTCGTGAAGCCGCCGTGCGTCTGTGCGGGGAACGTCCATGACGCGAGCCGCTTGGGGTGGGCCGGGTCCGAGATGTCGATCGGGAAGACGGTCGGCGTGCCGTCGGGACCGGTCGTGCTCATGAAGTAGGTCATGCCATCGGGGGAGAACCACCCCTCGTGACCGTGAGCGGGTGCCATGTCGGTGCTCGAGAGCAGGCGCGGGTGGCGGCAATCGCCGGAGACGTCGTAGATGTCCAGGTAGCTGTTGAGGTCGGTGTCGGCCGGGAGCAGCGACCAGCGGTCGGCCACGAGCAGCCTGCGCTTGGCGTTGACCTTCAGCGACTCCCACGGACTCAGCATCGCCGGCGTCGCCAGCACGGTCGTGGGTGTCGGCAGCGCGGGGTGAGAGACGTCGAGCACCTGCGTGCCGGTGACGTCGGATGCCAGGCCGTAGTACGCACAGTCGCCGTAGGCCTCCAGCGTGCCCGAGCTGCTGCTGGAGTAGTGCCCGACGAGCTGGACATTGCAGCGGTAGCCGAGTGCCGCCCTGCCGCTCGCCGTGTCGGTCGGTGGCACGCGCCCCTGAAGGCCCGTCTCGGGCGCATCGCCGGGCCGGCACGGCAGCTGCTCGACCGCATGACGTGGGCCGAAGCGCACGCCGGTGCTCTGAGAGGCGTCGCCCGTCTGCGCAGTGGCCGACGCGGTGGGCACCGGCGCGGTGAACAGGCCGGCCTCGAGGAGCGGGTTGGCCAGCAGCGCCGTCAGTGGCTCGGGCACCCCTTGCCGGCGTTCACCGGTGGCGGTCTGCGCGCTCGCGGTTCCCACCAGCGCAGCGATCGCGACGACGGCGACGGCGATCGTCCTCCTCAACCCCGTGCCGAGCAAGGCATCCTCCATCTTGCCTACCCGAGCGGCACTGAGTGCGGGGGTGGGCCCATCGGGCGGCCGCCGTAGACGACGTTCCCGTCGGCGTCCTGGTAGGTCAGCCACGGGATGTTGTTCTGCTGGCCGACGCCGGGCCTGCTCCAGTCGCAGACGCCGTTGGGGAACGCCTGCTCGAGCTGGGCCCACTCGGCGTCGGTGAAGGTGGCGCTGTGGGCCGCACGGTCCAGCGGCTTGAGCCGGCACTTGACGACGTCGTTGAACTCGCTGCCGCCGGCGACCTGCCGCGGCGTGCCGTACCGGGTGGCGACGTACTGCTTGCAGATGTCGGCCAGGCACTTGTCCTTGACGTCGGCTGGGCGGTCGTCGACGATCTTGCGCGCGCGGGAGACCCGGGAGTGGTCGCGCTCGACGGCGCCCAGCCAGCGGTCCATGGCCAGCAGTGCCTTCGTCGGCCAGGTGACGTTGCCGACGAGCGGCGCCGGGCCGAACCAGAGGACCTGGTTGCGGTGGTGGCCCTGCGCGCGGTCGAGGCGGTCGCGGATCCACCACGTGTGGGCGTAGTCGTGCGCCGCGCCCGGGTCGGGGCCGGCGTGATCGATGATCGCGACGCCCGACATGTGGTTCATCTCGTTGATGAGACCGCTGCGGTAGGCGTTGACGACCGCACCGTCGTCGCCGGCGAGCCGCGCCGACGACGGGTTGAGGTCGATGTCCGCGCCGCCGATCGTGGCGTTGAGGTCGGAGAACTGGGCCGGCGTGATCAGGCCCTTGTCGAGGGCGTCGAGGCCGTACTGGATGCCCTGGTTGCCGAAGGGCTGGCCGGCGAAGCCGTGGCCGGCGCGGCGTTCCATCGCCGACCACGCGCTCTCCGGCCGCGGGCCGAGCACGTTGATCATGGCGTCGAGGATCGAGCAGCGGACACCGCCGGGGTTCGACTGCGGGTCGTAGCCCTGGCCGGCCGGGACGCAGCTGCCGACCGGGTTCGTCGCGCCCTTGAACAGCGCCTCGTCGGCGACGATCGCGTTGACCGGATCGGGCCGGCCCTCGACGGGTCCCCACTGCATCGGAGGCCAGAGGATGCCGCTGCCCCAGCGCGCGGGGTTCTCGAAGTACAGGCGCAGCATGTGGTAGTCGGCGAACTGGGCGCCGGCGCTGAGGACGTCGGGGAACGCGCAGGTGACGACGAGGCCGTCGTAGACGGCGCCGGGGTACGCGTTGGACACCGTGTTCTGGACGACCGAGCCGCCCGAGCATCCGGTGCCGATCGTGTAGCGCACGTCGCCGTAGTTCTCGATCAGCCGCTCCTTGGCCATGATCAGCGACTCGGCCTCGGTCACGAGGTTGCAGTTGTGGCCCGTGTTGTCCAGCGCTGTGGACATCACCGCGAAGCCGCGCCCGAGCCCGTTGATGTAGCTCTGTGTGTAGCCGGGCGCAGACGGGATCGTCCCGCTGAAGTCGTTGAGCGGAGCGTCGCCGACGCCGTAGCTGACGCCGCAGCCGCCGCCGCCGGTGATCAGCAGCTTGTGGTTCCACTGCACCTGGGGATTCCAGCGGCTCCAGGCCTGGCCGGGCGTGTAGAGCGTCAGGATCTTGTACTGGTCGCGGTCCTGATAGCCCAGCTCCTGTCGAACGATGAACGGGACGGTCATCCCCTTGTCGGTCGTCGTCGACGCGACGTCCGGCGGCGGGTTGGCGGGGTCGTAGGGCTGCAGGTCCGGCTTGGTCGGGTCGGTGGACCTGTAGAGGTAGGTGTACTGGGCCGGCCTGTCGCACTGCGCGTCGACGGCGCCGTCCTCGCAGTGCCAGGGCTGCAGCTGCGGCCCGGAGAACACCGGCCCGCCGTTGGGGTGGTCGGTGATCGTCAGCTTGGCGCCGGTCGCCCCGGCGGCGGTGGCGACGAGCTGGTTGGCGCCGAGCGCGAGGCCATCGACGATCCCATCGACCTGGCGGCCGCGCCGGTGCGTGAACGCATCGGTCACGTCTCGGTCGCCGAGCGTCACCTGGAGGCTCGCGGCGTCGGCCCCGCGCGGCAGCGTGACGCCGACGAGCGCCTGGCCGTCGGAGATCAGGTCGGCGCGGTTCGAGAGGGTGCGGATACCGATGGTGCCGGCGTGCGCGGCGGCCGGGAGCGCCGCCGACGTCGCCAGCAGGAGGGCAAGGACGGTGCTACGACGCATGCGGCACCAGCTTCACGGTGCGCTTGGTGAAGTACCCGGGCGAGCCGTCGCCCGCGACCCACGAGGCCGCCGTGTCCTGCTGGTTGGCGTGCGCCGCGCCGAGGGCGACGCGGAAGGTCAGGCGTCCGTCGTCGTCGGGCGAGACCACCTGGGTCCCGGCGGAGGTGACGACGGCGACGGCGTTGACGTCCCGGAAGAACGGCGGCGTCGTCACTGTGGTCGTGCCCGAGCCGACGAGGGTCAGGCCGTGGCGCCCGGCATGGTCCACCTGCAGGAACTCGAGCGCCCGGGCCGGGTCGGCGGCGACGTGCCACCCCCAGACCGAGAACTGCGGCTCGATCGACCCGTAGCTGATCGTCTTCGGCGCCGGCTGCGGGTGCTCGAAGACGCTCTCGATGCCGGGCAGCGAGTCGGCGAACTCGCGCCGGAACTCCGGGATCCCGTGGCAGCCGGGGCCGTAGTCCTTCCACAGGTGCGGGATGTCGTCGGCGACGAGCCGGTCGTGGAAGCTGACGCTGTCGCGGTGGATTTCGTTCTCCTCCGAGCAGCCGACGATGCTCGTCGGGTCGTTGTTCTCGAGCAGCGGGTTCGGCGCGCCGTCGAACGTCCGGACCTGCAGGACGACGCCGCGCAGGTTGGCGGCCAGGTCCGTGGGGTTGTGGCCGTGCCAGCGGATCTCCTGCGTGGCGCGCGGTCCATAGACCCCGTCCGGCGCGGCGACCTGCTGCGCCTGGCCCGCCTCCTGCGCCGTCGAGCTCCCGCTGATGAGGCTCATCAGCGGCAGGGAGTTGCTGTCGAGGGCGCCCGACATGCTGACCGCGGTGGCGAAGAGGTCGGGATGGCGGGTGGTGAGCGTCATCACGCCGTAGCCGCCCATCGACTCGCCGATGACCGCGCGCTCGGTGCGCGTGCCGTAGGTGCGGAACCGCTGGTCGATCAGCGGGATCAGCTGACCGATGTCGAAGGTCTCGTACATCGGCGGCCCGCCGGTGCCGCCGTTGTACCAGTCGCTGTACCAGCCGAGCCAGCCGCCGTCGGGGGCGACCACGATCGATGGGAAGCCCTTGATCTCGTCGCCGTACCAGGGCCAGAAGCGCGCCTGGTCACCCTGGGCGCCGTGGAGGTAGTACGTCACGGGCCAGCGCCGGTCTGGGTCCGCGTCATAGCCCGCGGGCAGGAAGACCTGCGCCTTCGCCTGGCCGCTGCTGAAGGCGGACGTCGCGATCGTCAGCTCGATGCCGTTGCCGTCGACGGGGCGTTCCGAGACGATCCGGGCCGGGTCGGCGGCGGCAGCGCTCGGTGCGGCGAGGACCAGCATCGCGAGAAGGACTGCCCTGCTCATGGATGCGTGGAGTAGGCGGTCAGCGGAACACGGGCGAGGTAGACGGAGACGGGCCCGGGCGATGGGTCGGTCGGGCCGTTGCGCAGGTCGCCCCAGCTCGCGTAGAGATCCTGGTCGTCGAGGGCGACCGAGGAGAAGTCGTCGCCGGTGCGGTTGCCCGCGGGGGAGAGGGCGTTGCTGATCCGCAGCGGCTTGCTGAAGTGGCGGCCGTCGTCGAACGAGACCGCGCTCCACGCGTCGTACTGCGCCGAGAGCGTGCCGGACACGACGTCGAAGAAGAACATGGGCTGGGAGATCAGCCCGGTGGCGAGGACCTTGTAGGCGACGCCGAGGACTCCGGTAGGCGAGTAGGCGATCCACGGCTGGATCTCGGGGTGGGCGGGCGGCTGGCCGCCGACCAGGACGGGCTTGGTCCACGTCCTGCCGCTGTCCTCGGTGGTGCTCACGGCGATCTCGCCGGGTGTCGCGGGCGTGGCGGTGACGCCCTGGCCGCTCATGATCGCGAACCGCCCTGGGTGGCTCGGGTCGGCGGCCGTCCAGTTCGCCGGGAACGGCGCCGGATGGCGCGTCCAGGTGCGGCCGTCGTTCGTGCTCGTCTCGAAGATCCCGCATGGGCACTGCCGGCTGGAGGCGACCGACGCGACGTAGGTCACGGCCAGGACGCCGTTCGCCGCGGCGGGGACGTAGTCGCCGCCCTGCTCGCCCTGGACCTGCGGGTAGAGGTTCGAATCGATCGCGTGTGGCGGGCCGAACGATTGGCCGCCGTCGTGGGATGCGACGACCCAGCGGACGAAGCGGGGGAGGTCGGTGGCGCTCGCGTAGAGCGTGCCCGTGCGGTTGTCGGCGGTGAGGAAGAGCCGGTCGCTGTGCCCTGTGTTGCGGCCGAGCAGCAGCTCCTGCGGCATCCGCTCGTCGCCGGTCGCGAACGCCGGCCTGCTCCATGTCTCCCCGCCGTCGTCGGACCGTGCGACGAACATGTTGTAGTAGTCGACGAACCCGCCGGGCGTGTCCCACCAGCCGGCTCCCGTGTAGAGGACGCCGCCGGGCCCCGCTGCCGTGGCGGCGTCCGAGCACTGGTGGTCGGGAAGGCCGGGGGTCGGGCCCGGGTCTGCCGGATGCTTGGGCAGGACGTCGAAGGTCGCGCCGCGATCGCGGGACACCGACGCCCCGCAGCCGCTCATCGCGATGACGAGCGGCCGGCCGTGCGGCCCGATCGAGATCTCCGGCTCGCCCTGGCCGGTGACGCTCGTGACCTTCTTCTCCCATCCGGTGAAGCCGTCGCCCGGGGCCTGTGCGTGCGCGCTGCTCGCGCAGCCCAATGCCACCAGCGTCGCGGCCCACAGCTTTTCCATCGCCATCCGTACCCCTCCCGACTTCAGTGTTGCTGCTCAGATCCTCCGGCGCGCCGGTCGTCCGCCGAGGCCTTCCAGCAGCGCTGCGCGCGCCATCGGCCACGGATCCGGCCGCCTGCGCGTCCGCGGCTCGAAGTGCTCGGTCAGCGCCAGCCCGCGCATCGCGGCGAGCGTGACGAGAAGCCGCCCCTCCCAGCCCGCGGGCGCGTCGAGCTCCCGGAACGCGCCGACCGCGAGCTCGGTGATCGAGCGGGCGATGCGCTCCTCGCTCTCGGCGAGCCGCTCGTAGAGCTCGGGGTCGTCCGCGGCCGCGGCCCAGAGCTTGATGAAGACCGGGAACGTCAGACCGTTGAAGTCGCGCCAGACGTGATCGAGCAGCGCGGGGATGCGCTCGGAGGCGTCGGCGGGCAGATCGCCGGCCGCCTCGCGCCAGGCGGCGATGCGCCGCTCGACGAGCTGCTCCATCGCGGCGGCCACGAGGTCGACCCGGTGGGGGAAGTAGTGCGCCATCGCGCCGGGCGAGACGCCCGCCAGCGCGGCGACCGCGCGCGTCGTCGTCTGCGCGTAGCCGTTCTCGAGCAGCGAGCGGATCGTCGCGTCCAGGATCTTGCCGCGCGTCTCGGCACGGCGCTCCTCCTGTGTGCGGTGGGCCGGCATGACCGCCATCGTGGCGACAATATACAAGACGGACGTCCGATATGTATATTGCAGCAGTCCGACTTCCTGCGAGGTTCTCTTGACCGCCACCGTTGCCACCACCACGAAGCGCCCGCTCTTCGAGCCCGAGCACGAGGACTACCGCGAGAGCTTCACGCGCTTCGTCGACGCCGAGGTGGCGCCCCACCACGCGGAGTGGGCGCGCGCCCACGTCGTGTCGCGAGAGCTGTTCTCGAAGATGGCCGAGCACGGCTTCCTCGCGATGGCCGTGCCCGAGGAGTACGGCGGGCCCGGCTTCGACGACTGGCGCTTCAGCGTCGTGCTCAGCGAGGTGGCGGCGCGGTCGAGGGCGGGCGACGCGCTGATCGGTCCCCTCCTGCACACCGACGTCTGCCTGCCCTACCTGCTCGACGCCGCCGACGAGGAGCAGCGCCGGCGCTGGCTGCCGGGGGTCGCCGCGGGCGAGCTGATCCTGGCGGTGGCGATGACCGAGCCCGGCACCGGCTCAGACCTCGCCGGCATCAAGACGAGCGCGAAGCGCGACGGCGATGCCTACGTGCTCAACGGCGCCAAGACGTTCATCACCAACGGCCTGAACGCCGACCTCGTGATCGTCGCCGTGCGCACCTCCGAGGACAAGCACGGCGGGCTCTCGCTGCTGGTGGTCGAGCAGGGGATGGATGGCTTTGAGCGTGGCAAGCAGATCGAGAAGCTCGGCCAGCACTGTTCGGACACCACCGAGCTGTTCTTCGACGACGTCCGGGTGCCGCCTGAGAACGTGCTCGGCGAGGAGGGAGCGGGCTTCCTACAGCTCGTCGCGCGGCTGGTGCCCGAGCGTCTCGTGCTCGCCGTCTCGGCCATCGCGGGCGCCGAGGCGGCCTTCGAGATGACGCTCGACTACGTCCGCGAGCGCAAGGCGTTCGGCCGGCCGATCGGCTCGTTCCAGCACTCGCGCTTCCTCATGGCCGAGCTGAAGACCAAGCTCGAGATCACGCGCTGCTTCGTCGACCGCACGATCGAGCGCCACTGCGCGGGCACGGCCACGGTCCAGGAGGCGGCGATGGCGAAGTGGTGGACCACCGAGCTGCTCGGCGAGGTCACCGACGCCGGCGTGCAGCTGCACGGCGGCTACGGCTACACGAGCGAGTACCCGATCGGCAAGGCCTGGGTCGACGCCCGCGTCACGCGGATCTACGCGGGGACCACCGAGATCATGAAAGAGCTGATCGGGCGCACGGCGCTCGGTCTCTAGGGGGTGCGGGGGATGGGCAGGAAGGTCTACGTCGTCGGCGTCGGCATGACGAAGTTCGAGAAGCCCGGCACGAAGGAGGGCGACTACCACGACTGGGCGCGCGCGGCCGGCGAGATGGCACTCGCGGACGCCGGCGTGGGCTACGACGAGGTGCAGCAGGCCTACGTCGGCTATGTCTATGGCGAGTCGTGCTCCGGGCATCGCGCCGTCTATGAGCTCGGGATGTCCGGCATCCCGGTGTTCAACGTCAACAGCAACTGCTCGACCGGCTCGAGCGCGCTGTTCCTCGCGGCGCAGGCAATCCGCGGCGGGCTCGCCGACTGCACCCTCGCGCTGGGCTTCGAGAAGATGCAGCCCGGCTCGCTGGGCGCGACGTTCACCGACCGCGAGCAGCCGATGATGCGCCACATGGATCTCCTGGCGGAGATCTCCGACGTGCGCTTCCCACCGGCGCCCTGGATGTTCGGGGCGGCTGGGCGCGAGCACATGTCCGAGCACGGGTCCGAGCCCGAGCACTTCGCGCGGATCGGCCACAAGAACCACAGGCACTCGGCCAACAACCCGTACGCGCAGTTCCAGACCGAGTACTCGCTCGACGAGATCCTCGACGCGCCGATGATCTACGAGCCGCTGACCAAGCTCCAGTGCTCGCCGACCTCCGACGGGGCGGGCGCGGCGATCCTGGCGTCCGAGGACTTCGTCGAGGCTCACGGGCTCGCTGGCCGGGCCGTCGAGATCGTCGGGCAGGCGATGACGACGGACTTCGAGACGTCGCTGAGCACACGGACGGCCAAGGACGTCATCGGCTACGACATGAACGTCAAGGCGGCGCGGGCCGTCTACGAGCAGTCCGGGCTCGGGCCCGAGGATTTCCAGGTCATCGAGCTGCACGACTGCTTCAGCGCCAACGAGCTGCTGCTCTACGAGGCGCTCGAGCTCTGCGGTGAGGGCGAGGCCCCGGCGCTGATCGAGGCCGGCGACAACACCTACGGCGGCCGCTGGGTGATCAACCCGTCGGGCGGCCTGATCTCCAAGGGCCATCCGCTGGGCGCGACCGGTCTGGCGCAGTGCGCCGAGCTGACCTGGCAGCTGCGAGGCGAGGCGGACGCGCGCCAGGTCGACGACGTCGACGCCGCCCTCCAGCACAACATCGGCCTCGGCGGCACCGCCGTGGTCACCGCCTACCAGCGTGCCGAGCGCTGACAACACGAGGGAGACACTCATGGGCAAGGTCAGCACCACCGTCGACATCCCGGCCGACCCCGAGCGGGTCTGGGCGGTGATCGCCGACCCCGGCAGCTACGAGCAGTGGCTGACGATCCACACCAGGTGGAAGGGCGACGTGCCCGACACGTTCAGTCAGGGCGTGACGATCGACGAGGTCGTGACGATGCTCGGCATGGCGAACACGATCTCGTGGACGGTCGAGGAGTACGAGGCGCCGTCGCGGCTGACGATCTCCGGGACGGGGATGGCCGGGGTGCGCTCGACGTTCACGATGCTCGTCGCCCCGCACGCCGACGGCGGCTCGACCGCGTCGATCAGCGCCGAGTTCGAGGGGCAGATGGTCGTGGGGGCGCTCGGCAAGGCGGTCGAGAAGGACGCGCAGGCCAACCTCGAGCAGTCGCTGGCCAACCTCTCGGGTCTCGTCGCGGCATGACCACCGAGACGCTGCAATTCAACGAGGCCGGGCTCGATCGGTGGACGGAGCCGGTGCGCTTCGAGGTCACCCGCGAACGCCTCGCCGAGTACGCGCGGGCGGTCAACGACCCGATCGAGACCCATCTCGCGGGCGACGTCGCCAACCCGGTCTTCGCGATCGTGCCGGTCTTCCAGTCGCTTCTGGAGCCGGCGCTCGACGTCGTGCCGCTCTCGGTGCTGGGCCGGGTCCTACACGGCGAGCAGGACTTCCGCTTCCACCGCGCGATCGTGCCCTCCGAGACGCTCGTCGCTCGCGGGCGGATGACCGGCTGGGAGGGCCTGCCCAACGGCACCCGCGCCTGCGTGTACCTGGAGACGCGCGACGAGGCGGGCGACCTGGTCAACGAGCAGTACGTCACGTTCTTCGTGCGCGGCTTCGACGATGGGCGCAAGCTCGGCGAGCTCTCGCCCGAGCACCGGCTCGGCGACGCCGTGCGCGAGCAGGCGCCGGTGGCCGACGTCACGCAGCACATCGACGACGACCAGACGTTCCGCTACGCGCCCGCCTCCGGGGACCCGATGCCGATCCACACCGACGAGCAGGTCGCCCGCGACGCCGGCCTGCCCGGGATCATCGCCCACGGCTTCTGCGTGCTGGCGTTCACCGCCTGGGCCATCCTGGAGGAGGTGGGCGGCGGCGACGTGGGCCGCCTGCGGCGCCTGGCGGTGCGCTTCGCCAAGCCTGTGCTTCCGGGGCAGGACATCCGCACCCGCGTGTGGAACGCCGGCGGCGGCCTGTTCGGATTCGAGACCACCGTCGGCGAGACCGTCGTGCTGCGCGACGGCCTCGCCGAGATCGAGGGGGGATGAGCATGCCGGCACTCGAGGGCCGCGTGGCGGTCATCACCGGAGCGGGGCGCGGCATCGGCCGTGAGCACGCGCTGCTGTTCGCTCGCGAGGGCGCGAAGGTCGTCGTCAACGACCTCGGCGGCGCCAACGACGGCTCCGGCGCCGACGACGGGCCCGCGCAGCAGGTCGTCGAGGAGATCCGCGCGGCCGGCGGGGAGGCGGTCGCCAATACCGACGACGTCGCGAGCTGGGACGGCGCGGCCGCCCTGATCGCGGAGACGGTCGGCGAGTACGGGCGCGTCGACGTCGTCGTCAACAACGCTGGCATCCTGCGCGACGCGTTCATCGCCTCGATGAGCGAGGCGGAGTGGGACGCGGTGATCGCCGTGCACCTCAAGGGCCACGCGGCCGTGCTGCACCACGCGGCCGCCCATTGGAAGGAGCGCTCCAAGGCCGGTGAGGAGGTCGATGGCGCCGTGATCAACACGGCGTCGGCCTCCGGCGTCACCGTGCCGAACGCCGGACAGGCCAACTACGGCGCGGCCAAGGCGGCGATCGCTGCGCTGACGCTGGTCGCGGCATCCGAGCTCGAGCGCTACGGCGTGCGGGTCAACGCGATCGCGCCGATCGCGCGCACGCGCCTGACACTCGCGACGCCCGGGATGGGAGCGGTGTTCGCCGCCGGGGTCACCGACGACACCGGCCACGACCTGTTCGATCCCTCGAACATCTCGCCGCTCGTGGCGTACCTGGCGACGGCCGGCTGCCCGGTCACCGGCAAGGTCTTCGCGGTGCAGGGCGGCTCGATCCAGGAGCTGAGCGGCTGGAGCGCCGTGGCGGAGATCGATACCGAGGGGCCGTGGCGCATCGAGGACATCGCTGAGCGGCTGGCGGGGGCCTCGGCACCTGCGTGACGTCGCGACGCGAGCCAATGACCATGCGGGGCTAGGGGAGGGGACGGGAGA
>JAWVFY010000308.1:0-2747 GCA_033855575.1 Solirubrobacteraceae bacterium | reverse complement strand
TCGTCCACAAGCACCTGTACGGCATCGAGAAGTTCCCGCGGCTGTTCCGCACGATCGGGCTGCTCGGCAAGCCGGTCATCTGCGCGGCCAACGGCCACTGCCTCGCGGGCGCGCTCGGGCTCGCGCTCGCGTGCGACCTGATCGTGGCGTCCGAGAAGGCGACCTTCGGCACGCCGGAGATCAACGTTGGCGTCTTCCCGTTCATGATCATGGCCCTGATCTACCGCAACCTCCCGCGCAAGAAGACGACGGAGCTGCTGCTACTCGGCGAGCGGATCGACGCGCGCGAGGCCGAGCGGATCGGGCTCGTCAACCGCGTCGTAGCCCCTGAGGAGTTCGATGGCGCGGTGCGCGAGTGGGCGCTGAAGCTGGCGGCGAAATCCCCGGTGCTGATGCGAATGGGCAAGGACGCGATCTACCGCCAGATGGACATGGCCTTCGAGGACGCGCTGGACTTCCTGCGCGCGCAGCTCACGATCGCGTTCTCGACCGAGGACATCCAAGAAGGCGTGAAGGCATTCTTCGAGAAGCGCGATCCGCAGTGGACCGGACGCTGACCGCAACCCGACTCGTCGCCCTGCTGTGCCGCACGTCGGATCGTGGGCCGGAGGGCGCCGCCGGCGCCGAGGCGCTTGCACATGCGCTCGGCGAGCTCATCGGCGCGCCGCCGCGGATCGTCGGCTCGCCCGGCGATCCACGCAACGGGACGTGGGAGGAAGACCTGCGCGATTCGCGTGGGTGCATCCTCGAGGCCGGCGGCCAGGTCGACGACGCGCTGTCCGCGGGCGAGTTCCCGATCCTGCTGTCGTCGGACTGCACGATCTGCCTGACGACCATCCCGGCCGTGCTGCGCCATCGCCCGCGCGTCGCGGTGCTGTGGCTCGACGCCCACGGCGACTTCAACACCCCGGACACGACGCCGTCGGGGTTCCTCGGCGGCATGTGCCTCGCGGGCGCGTGCGGGCTGTGGGACGCCGGCCTCGACGCCGGCCCCGCGCTGGATCCGACGCAGGTCGTGATGTGCGGCGTACGCGATCTCGACGCCAAGGAGGGCGTGCTCGTGGAGACGCGCGGCGTCGACCTCGTCCTGCGCCCGTCGCTGCTCGCCGGCGCGCTGGAGGGCCGCGAGGTCTTCGTGCACCTCGATTGCGATGTGCTCGACCCGTCGATCATGCCGGCGCGCTTCGAGGCCGACGGCGGGCTCAGCGACGGCGGCCTGCGCACGCTGCTCACCGAGGTCGCCGAGGCGGCGACGCTCGTCGGCTGTGAGATCACCGCGTTCGGCGAGCCCGCCATCGCCGAGCAGATCGCGACGGCGATCGAGCCGCTGCTGCCGCAACAGAGTGAGCAGTAGCACTTCCCACTTTCCACCGGAGGTAAAGTGAGGCCATGAGCACCGACGCCCCTCCCTCGATTCTGCGGCCACTCGTCGAGGACCTCCACGAGCGCCGCGCGAAGGCGAAGCTGGGCGGCGGCGAGGAGCGGATCGCCCGCCAGCACGCGGCCGACAAGCTCACGGCGCGCGAGCGGCTGGCGCTGCTGGTCGACGAGGGCACGTGGACCGAGCTCGGCATCCACGCGGGCATCCACTACTCCGTGCGCGGCCTGGAGGACAAGGATGCGCCGGCCGACGGGGTCATCACCGGCTACGGCAAGGTCGACGGGCGCCTGGTCGCCGTCGCGGCCTACGACTTCACCGTGATGGCCGGCTCGATGGGCATGACGGGGGAGATGAAGGTCGCGCGGCTGCGCGATCTCGCGGTCACGAAGCGGATCCCGTTCGTCTGGCTGCTCGACAGCGCCGGGGCGCGGATCCAGGAGGCGGTCGGGTCGCTCTTCGCCGGCTCGGGCCATCTCTTCCGCGAGGAGGTCGTCAACTCCGGCGTCATCCCGCAGGTCGCGGCGCTGATGGGGCCCTGCGCGGCGGGCACGGCGTACATCCCGGGCCTCGCGGACTTCGTGCCGATGGTCAAGGGCCGCGGCTCGATGGCGCTTGCCGGCCCGCACCTGGTGCGCGCGGCGGTGGGCGAGGACGTCACCCAGGAGGAGCTCGGTGGCTCGCGGGTGCACTGCCGCAAGAGCGGTGTCGGCGACCTCGAGGTGGCCGACGACGAGGAGTGCATCGCGAAGGTGCGCGAGTACCTCTCGTTCATGCCCCAGAACTGCGAGGAGGCGCCGCCGATTCGGGCGGCCGGGCCCGATTCCGACCCGATCGACCGGATGGACGACGACCTGCTCGACATCATCCCCGAGTCCAACCGCAAGCCATACGACATGTACGAGGTCATCAAGCGGATCGTCGACGACGGCTCGTACTTCGACATGAAGCCGCAGTTCGCCAAGACGCTCATCACCTGCTTCGCGCGCTTCGGCGGCCGGCCGGCAGGCATCGTCGCCAACCAGCCCAAGCACCTCGGCGGGATCCTCGACAACGACTCCGCCGACAAGGCCGCGCGCTTCGTCAACCTCTGCAACGCCTACGGGATCCCGCTCGTCTTCCTCCAGGACGTGCCCGGCTTCATGGTCGGCACGAAGGTCGAGGAGGCGGGCATCATCCGCCACGGCGCGAAGATGCTCTACGCGGTGGCCAACGCGACCGTGCCCAAGGTCACCGTCGTGCTGCGCAAGGCGTATGGGGCCGGCTACTACGTGATGTGCGGCAAGGCCTACGAGCCCGACCTGATCGTCGCCTGGCCGTCGGCCGAGATCTCGGTGATGGGCGCCGAGGGCGCCGTCGAGATCGTGTT
>JAWVFY010000307.1:0-4265 GCA_033855575.1 Solirubrobacteraceae bacterium | reverse complement strand
TTCGCCTCGGACTCCACCGCGACGCACACGCCCTTCGGCGCGCAGCTCTACATCGACGTGTTTCACCCGGCGGCGCCCCTGGGCGCCGGCAACGCGATCTCCTCGAACCCGCAGGTCGCGGTCGGCGAGAACGACCAGACGTCGCTGGCGTGGCTGACCGCGCCCGCCGCGGCCGGGCCGGTCGTCGTCCACGCGCGCGGGTTCAAGAAGGCCAAGCCGACGGACTCCGAGACGCCGCTGAGCGATCCGGCCGTGGGCTCGGTCGACCCCGCCGGCGGCTTCTTCGCTGCCGCCGACCACTACGGCGACGCGGTCTTCCCGTTCGTGCTGGTCACGGCGGTCGGGCGCCAGCTCATGGTCGCGCGCTGGGATCGCCCGCCGGCCTACCTCGCCCAGACCACGACCTCGCGCTGGCGCCGGCCGCTGCCCGTCGGCTGGACCCCGCTCTCCGACGTCTGGGGGCCGATCACCTACACGGTCTTCGTCGACGGCAAGGCCATCGGCACGACCACCACGGCGAGCCTGCCGGTGGCGGGCCTCGTCCACGACGGGGTGCACCGCTGGCGCGTCGTGGCCATCGACCCCCGCGGCCAGCGCTCGGCGACGATCACGCGCCCGCTGCGGCTCGACGGCACGCCGCCGCGCCTGCACGTCACGGTCTCGGGGTCGCCCACCGCGGGAGCGACCCTCGACATCCGTGCCCGGGCCTCCGACCGGCGCTCGGGGGTGGGGCACGTCAAGGTCAACTTCGGCGACGGCAGCCCCGCCGTCATCGGCACCAACGTCCACCACTCCTTCGCGGCTGGCCACTACACCGTCACCGTCACCGCGACCGACGTCGCGGGCAACGCGGCCGTCGTCACCCGCGTCATCACCGTGCGCTGATGACGGGCATCGCGCCGCTGGCCGAGGCCGCGGTGCGGCAGTCGGCCGGCGAGGTCGTCGCCGGGCTCGGGTTGCGGACTCGCCCCGCGCCGCCGGGGCGCCCGCGGGTCGTCGCGGCGATGATCGGCTCGGCCGACGGGCGCGCCGCGGTGGCGGGCCGCTCGGTCGGGCTCGGCCATCCGCAGGACCGGGCGCTGCTGCGGGCGCTGCGCGCCACCGCCGACGCGGTCCTGGTCGGTGCCGCGACGGTCCGCGCCGAGGGCTACGCCAACCTGCTCGACCCCGAGCACGTCGACGCCCGCGTTCGCGCCGGCCTCGCGCCCCGCCCCGTCGTGGCGATCCTCACCCGCAGCGGGATGGTGCCGTGGGAGGTGGGCCTCTTCGCCGAGCCCGACGCCAGCGTCGTGGTCTGCTCGGGAGCGGAGGTCAGCGTGCCGGCCGGCATCGCGGCCGACGTCCAGGTCGCTCCCGTCGCGGAGCCCGCTGCTGCGCTGGCCGCCCTGCGCGAGCGCTGCGGCGCGGCCGTCGTGCTCTGCGAGGGCGGCCCGCGCGTGCTGCACGCCGTCGCGTCGGACGGCCTGCTCGACGACCTGGTGCTGACCATCGCGCCGCTGCTGGTCGGCGGCGACGCCCCGGGCCTGCTCGCTGGGCCGGAGCTGGAACCTCCCCGGGGGCTGGTGCTGGCCGGCCTGTGGCGCGCCGACGACCACGCGTTCCTGCACTACACGACATGAGGCTGGCCCTGCGCGATCGAGTGGTGGAGTGCGAGGAGGGGCGGCCGCTGCTGATGGGCATCGTCAACGCCAACCCCGACTCGTTCTCCGACGCCGCGCGGCTGGCCACGCTCGAGGATCAGGTCGCCCACGCTCTCGCCCAGGTGCGGGCGGGCGCGGACATCATCGACGTGGGCGGCGAGTCGGGGGTGACCTACACGGGCCCGACCGCCGAGGAAGTGGAGATCGGCCGTGTGCTGCCGCTCGTGCGGGCGCTGGTCGCCGCCGACGTCACGGTGTCGGTCGACACGTTCAAGCCGGCGGTCGCCGCCGCGGCGCTGGAGGCGGGGGCGGCAATGGTCAACGACGTCAGCGGCCTGGCCGACCCGGAGCTGGCCCGCCTGTGCGCGCGCAGCGGGGCGGCGCTCGTGGTCATGCACACGCGCGCGGCGCCCAAGCAGGCCCACTTCCCCGCCTACACCGACGTCGTCGGCGACGTCGAGTCGTTCCTGCGCGAGGCAATGGCCCGGGCTCGGGCCGAGGGCGTGCGCAACGACCAGCTCGTCGTCGATCCGGGGCCCGACTTCGCGAAGCGGCCGGGGGAGAGCGTGGAGGTCCTGCGCGCCTTGGGCCGGCTGCGCGCGCTCGGGCGGCCGGTGCTCGCCGCGGTCTCGCGCAAGTACTTCCTGGGCGCGGTGACCGGCCGCCCGCCGGACGAGCGCCTCGGCGCCTCGGTGGCCGCCGCGCTGTGGGCGGCGCGGGAGGGGGCGGCGATCCTGCGGGTCCACGACGTCGCCGAGGTGGCCGACGCGCTGGCCGTCGATCGCGTGCTGCGCGGCGAGGCGGAGGTCCCGGAGGTCGATGACGGCGACGACGGGCTGAAGTGGATCCGCGAAGGGAGCTAATGTCGAGGTATGAGGCTCTTCATCGACACCGGGGACATCGCTGAGGTCGAGGAGCTCGCCGCCTGGGGCGTGCTCTCCGGCGCCACCACCAACCCGTCGCTCCTGGCCAAGGCCGAGGGCGACCCTGGCGACATCATCCGCCGGATCTGCGAGCTCGTCGACGGCCCGACCTCGGCCGAGGTCGTCTCCGACGACGCTGCCGGCATGGTCGCCGAGGGCCGTGCGCTGCGCACCCTGCACGAGCACATCGTCGTCAAGGTGCCGTTCTCGCAGGCCGGCCTGGCCGCGACCCACGAGCTGTCCTCCGACGGCCACCCGGTCAACATGACGCTGGTCTTCACCGCGAACCAGGCGCTGCTGTCCGCCGAGGCCGGCGCCACCTACATCTCCTGCTTCATGGGCCGGCTCGACGACATCTCGATCGACTCGACCGCGGTTGTGCGCGAGATCGTCGAGACGCTGAGGCCGGGGGGGTACGCCCACGCCAACGTCCTGGCCGCGTCGCTGCGCCATCCCGAGCACCTCAAGACCGCCGCCCGGCTGGGCTGCGAGGTGGCCACGGCCCCGGCCAAGGTGCTGCGCGCCGCGCTCGAGCACCCCCTGACCACGGCGGGCATCGAGAAGTTCACGGCCGACTGGAAGACGCGGCCGGAGTTCGCGGAGTGGCTGAAGGAGCTAACGTCCTCCGCGCAGGTCGCCGGCCGCTGATCTTTCGCAACGCGGCGCGGGCGCCCACCGACCACCAAGTCCAAGGAGAACCCATGCTTCCGCGTTCCGCTCTCGAAGAGAGCCCGCTCGCCGACCTTCACGTGCTCGCGTCCGAGATCGGGCTCGACGGCTATCGCCGGCTGCGCAAGGCCGACCTGATCGACGCCATCGTCACCGCCCAGGGCGGCCCGGCCCCCGAGGAGGCTGTCGCCGAGGACGGCGTCACCGACGAGGACGCCGAGACGACCGTTGCCGAGACCGACGGCGAGCGCCCCGCCCGTCGCCGCTCCCGGCGCGGCGGCCGGGGCCGGACCCGCGACGCCGACGTCAGCATCGACGAAGCGGCCGGCGCCGCCGACGCCGAGGACGAGGCCGACGAGGAGGAGGAGAAGGAGCGCCCGAGGCCGCGCCGCCGCAGCGGCCCCCGCGAGGACGCGGGCGACGGCGCCGGCGCCCCCGAGCGCGTCGCCGAGGGCGTCATCGAGCTGCTGGGCAACGGCTCGGGCTTCCTGCGCGTTTCCCCGCCTGAGCCCTCCGACGACGACGTCTACGTCTCCGCCGCCCAGGTGCGCCGCTGCGAGCTCGTCGCGGGCGACCGCGTCAGCGGCCCGGTGCGCCCGCCGCGCCGCTCGGAGCGCTACCCGTCGCTGGTGCGCGTCGACAAGATCAACGACCGCCCCGCCGACGAGGTCGCCGAGGGCACCCACTTCGACGACCTGCCGTGCGCGTTCCCGGCCGAGCGCTTCGCGCTGGGCGCCGACGACCCGACGCTCAAGGCGATCGAGTGGCTGACCCCGCTGGGCCGTGGCTCGCGCGTCACGCTGGTCGGCCAGGCGCGCTCGGGCAAGTCCGAGGCGCTGCGCAAGCTCGCGGTCGCGCTGAAGGGCCAGGAGTCGGTCGGACAGCTCAGCGTCGTGCTCGCCGGGGTCCGCCCCGAGGAGATCGCGCTGTGGAAGGAGGCCGGGCTGGAGCCGGAGACCGCGCTGACCCTCGCGGCCTCGCCCGATGCGCAGGCCCAGGCGGTCGAGCGGACCGTCGAGACCGCCCGTCGGGT
>JAWVFY010000306.1:0-3756 GCA_033855575.1 Solirubrobacteraceae bacterium | reverse complement strand
TCACCGGATCGCCGACGTAGAGCTGCGACGTGATCCAGCGGGCCAGGTGGCTGTTCTCCGGGCGCTCGGTGTCGAGCAGCAGCAGCGGCACGCGCCCGACGTCGACCCGCCAGATCTGGGCGACGACCTCCTCGCCGTTGATCGGCAGGCTGATGGTCAGCGGCGTGTCGTCGTCGCCGGTGACGAGGGCGGCGGGAAGCCGGTCGGGGTCGGTCTCCAGCCAGTACTCCTGCTGCCAGCCGGTGGCGTCGATGCGCTGGCGGAAGTAGCCCTGGTGGTACATCAGGCCCACCGCCACCAGCGGCAGCGCCCGGTCCGAGGACTCCTTGAGGATGTCGCCGGCCAGCGCGCCGAGGCCGCCGCTGTAGACCGGCAGCGAGGCGTGCAGCCCGTACTCGGCGCAGAAGAAGGCGACGGGCCGGTCCGGGGAAACCGTCGCTCCGCCCACCCCCTCCATCGGCGGGCGCCGCAGGTCGGCCGCGATCGCACGCTCGGCGTCGGCGATCCGGGCGAGCAACCCCGCGTCTGCGGCCGCGCGCTCCAGCGCCCCCGCGGAGACCTCCTGAAGCATCCGCACCGGGTTGTGCGCGCACAGCGCCCAGCGGTGCGGCGCGATGTCCTCGAACAGCTCCGGCCCGCCCGGCAGCCAGGACCAGCGGTAGTTGAAGGCGATTCGCGCCAGCGGCGCCAGCGGCTCGGGCAGCCGCGAGGCGAGCGCCGCGGCCGCGCGAGCGAGGTCGTTCTGTCCCCGGCCCATCCATCGATCATCCCACGGCGCAGCCGGACGTAACGCGATCGACGAGGTTCAGTTGCAGATCGCGCAGCGACCCGCCGCGCACGAGCACGCCTGCACCGCGACGGCGGCGCGTGCCGGCCGCCAGCGCGCCAGCCACTCGCGGGCCGCGGGAACGGTGCGATCCTCGGCGCCGTCGAGCCACGGTGAGCGGAGCACCGCTGCGCCGTCGCCGCGCGGGGCCGTCCCCGCCAGCGACCGGATCAGCGCCGATATCAGCGCGCGGCCGGCCCGCTCGTCCATGGCCCGCAGGGTACCCGCAGGACAGGTTGGACAAGCGCGGCCGGTCGCCCGGGATCAGGCGTGCTGCGGGACCTTCGCGAGCGCCTCCTGGTAGATGGCCATCTGCTCGGCGATCGCCTGGTTGGTCAGGCCGTCGATGATCCGCTGGCCGTCGATGATCAGCGAGGCGTCGGTCGTCAGCCGCATGAACTCGGAGTCCTCCTTGAGGTCCGCGATCTGCTGCGCACTGCCGTGCAGCTCGAAGTAGCCGTCGAGGCTGCCGTTGGGCGACAGGAACCGCACGTCGAAGCTCTCGATGCGGCCCTCCTGCTGCAGCCGGCCGTAGAAGCCGACGCTCTCGTTGAAGACCTCCACCGCCCGCTCCTCACGACCACGCACGACCCCACTCCAGCCGAAGAACAACATGTGGTCTGCCATGGGACTCCCTCTTCTCCTAGGGTCCGGCCCGTCGCCGGACCAGCGAACCGACCCTCCCACTCGGGCGGCCCGGATGCAACCCCCGCCGCGTGCCCGGCTACGGTCAGGGGCCGCATGGACATTGCCGATCCGCGCCCGAACGTCGAGCTGCGTACGAGCGAGCAGGGCGAGCGGATCGTCGTGCTCGGCTTCCCCTACGACATCCACATCGTCAACGCCGTGCGCCGCATCCCCCACCGGCGCTTCGACTGGGACGCGCGCGAGTGGTTCGCGCCCGTCGAGGACTGGGTCGGGGTCCACGTCGCCGACGTGCTGGCCCGGTTTCCCGAGCTGACCACCAGCGACGAGGTCGACGACTGGCTGCGCGCGCTGCGCGACCGCTGGATCGGCCGGGTGGCGACCGCGCGCCACGACGGGCGCGGCTGGTTCCTGCTGCAGACGCGGGCCGGGACGATCCCGGCGGCGCTGCGCGACGTGACCGTCGACGTCGAGGGCACCGGCCTGCTGGCACCGATGACGCTGGCCACCGCCGAGGCGCTGCGCGAGGAGCGCTCGGCGCGCCTGGACGCCGCGGCGGCGCGCTGCGTGGCGATCCTCGAGCTGGGCCGCGAGCCGGCGCCCGCGCGCCTGGACTGGATCAGCGGCGTCGACGGCGAGGCGCTCCGGCTCGAGGTCCTGTGGGACCCGGCGATCGGCGACGCCTTCGACCGCGTCAAGGGCGCCGAGGGCCGCCGCGTCCCGCTGGATCCGTGGCTGGCCGAGGACCTCGACGCCTTCCTGGGTCTGCACGACATCGAGGTCACGCCGCTGGCCCGCCCCGTGCTGGCGGCGCTGCGCGCCGAGCACGACGCGGCGATGGAGACCGTGCGGCGATCACGGGCGACGACCGCCGAGCCGCTCGAGGAGGTCGCCGCGCAGCTGGGCGGTGAGCTCCAGCCGTTTCAGTGGGCTGCAGTGCGCTACGCGCTGGATGCGCGCCGGGCGTTCCTGGCCGACGAGCAGGGCCTGGGCAAGACCGTCGAGGCGCTCGCCGCGCTGGAGGCCGACGGCGCCTACCCGGCGCTCGTCGTCTGCCCCGCCTCGCTGAAACTCAACTGGGCGCGGGAGGCGGCGCACTGGCTCCCGCACCGCGAGGTCGTCGTCGTCGATGGCCGCCAGGCGGTACCGCGCACCGGCGAGATCACGATCCTCAACTACGAGATCGTCGCCGCCCACCGCGAGGCGCTGGCCCGCATCCGGCCGCAGGCGCTCGTCATCGACGAGTCCCACTACGTCAAGAACCCGCAGGCCAAGCGCACGCAGGCCGTCCGGCGCCTGGCGGGGGCCATCCCGCAGGACGGGCTGCGGCTGGCGCTGACCGGCACGCCGGTCCTCAACCACGCCGAGGAGCTGATCGCACAGCTGCGCGTCCTGGGCCGGCTGGAGGACTTCGGCAGCGGCGCCCGCTTCGCCCGCCAGTTCCAGAACGGCGACCGATCCGAGGAGCGGCTGCACTGGCACCTGCGCCGCCGCTGCTTCGTGCGGCGCCTGAAGAAGGACGTGCTGCCCCAGCTGCCGGCCAAGCGCCAGGTGGTCGTGCCGATCGCGCTGGACAACGAGCGCGAGTACCGCCTCGCCGAGGAGGACGTGATCGAGTGGCTGCGCAGTCAGCCGCTGGACCTCTCGACGCTCAACGCCCGGATCGCGGCAACGCTGCGCGCCGAGCGCCTGGCCCAGCTCGGGACGCTCCAGCGCCTGGCCGGCCGCGGCAAGCTGCACGGCGCGCTGGCGTGGATCCACGACTTCCTGGCCAGCGGCGAGCCGCTGGTCGTCTTCGCCCGCCACGTCGAGGTCCAGCGCGCGGTGCTCGAGCGCTTCCCCAACGCGGCACACCTGCTCGGAGCCGACTCGACACTGCAACGCGAGGCGGCCGTGCAGGCGTTCCAGGCGCAGGACGGCCCTCAGCTGATCATCTGCGCGACCCGCGTCGCGGCCCAGGGCATCACGCTCACGCGCGCCTCGAACGTCTGCTTCCTGGAGCTTGAGTGGACTCCCGCGATGCACGACCAGGCCGAGGACCGCTGCCACCGCATCGGCCAGCGCGACGCCGTCACCGCCTGGTACCTGCTGGCCGCCGGCACGATCGACGAGACGATGGCCGAGTTGATCCAGCGCAAGCGGGCGATCGTCAGTGCGGTCACCGAGGGCCGCAAGCTCGACGGCGACGGCCTGGTCACCGAGGTCATCCGCGAGCTGCGCGACGGCCGCCCGTTCAAGCACCTGCGCCCGGTGGCGTGATCAGGCGAGCGCGGGCGCGGCGCCCA
>JAWVFY010000305.1:0-4879 GCA_033855575.1 Solirubrobacteraceae bacterium | reverse complement strand
GCACAACCAGCGCGGCCTGGGGACGCTGCACATCGGCTGCCCCGAGGACTGCTCGAACGAGTTCGAGGCGGCGACGCTGCTGGAGATCGTCGAGAGCTCGATGTCATCGGAGATCTACGAGCTGATGAAGCGCAGCGACGAGGCGGCCGTCGTCGAGAAGGCCCACCGCCGCCCGCGCTTCGTCGAGGACTGCGTGCGCGAGATGATCGCCGGGGTCGTCGAGCGCTACCCGCAGCTGCTCGATGCGACGTTCGTCTCGGCCCGCCAGGAGAACCTCGAGACGATCCACCAGCACAACGTCGTCGCCGAGCGCTTCGGCCTGCTCGGTGAGCTGCGCGGCGAGGTCGCCTCAGGCCAGACGTCGCCGCATCACGTGTCGATGCGCGGCTGGCTGGACGACTCCGCGCCGAGCCGCGCCTGACGGCGCGCCTCGGCCTCGCGCATCAGCCGGCGCAGGCCGAAGAAGTAGTCGATCCCCGAGATGACCGTGATCAGGACGGCCGCGTAGAGCAGCACATCGACGCTCGGCGGCGTCGGGCGAAAGCCGATGGCGAAGAAGATCGCGGCGACCTGCACCATCGTCTTGGCCTTGCCCCACCAGTTGGCCGAGATCACGACGCCCTGGCCGGTCGCCGCCATGCGGGTGACGGTCACGGCGAACTCGCGGGCGATGATGACCATCGCGATCCACGCCGGCACGCGGTTCTGCGAGACCAGCACGACGAGCGCGGCGATGATCAGCAGCTTGTCGGCGACCGGGTCCATCAGCTTGCCGAACGTCGTGATCTGCGCGCGGGCCCGGGCGATGTAGCCGTCGACCGCGTCGGTCAGCGAGGCGATCGCGAACACCGCAGCGGCCAGCCACGGGCTCGCGGTCTGGTTGAGCAGCGCGACGACCAGCACGGGGACCAGGAGGATCCGCAGCACCGTCAGCACGTTGGGGACGTTCAGCGTGAACATGAGATGGAAGTGGGGCGAACCTACCCGTCGATCGCCGGCCGGGCACGGGTGGCGCCCACGCTCGCGGCGATCACCAGAGCGATCGCCAGCACGTCGCGCCCCGACAGGTGCTGGTGCAGGACGACGAAGCCGGCCAGCGCCGCGAGCGCCGGCTCGAGGCTCATCAGCACGCCGAAGACCTCGCGCGGCATCCGCCGCAGGGACTCCATCTCCAGTGAGTAGGGGATGACCGACGAGAGCAGCGCCACCGCGAGGCCCTGGGCCAGCAGGCCGGGCACCAGGAGCTGCGAGCCTCCCTGGGCCAGCCCCGGCCCGAGCGGCACGAGCGTGGCAACGATCATCGCGAGGGCCAGCCCGTTGCCGCCGGTGAAGCGCCGGCCGGCCCGCTCGGCCAGCAGGATGTAGGCCGCCCAGCAGGCGGCGGCCACGAGGACGAGCACGAGCCCCGTGGGGTCCAGCGACCCGTGACCGCGATCGGCGAGCAGGACGATCCCGCCCGCGGCGAGCACGATCCAGACGATGTCGAGGCGCCGGCGCGAGAGGGCGACGGCCACGCCGAGCGGCCCCGCGAACTCGATGGTGACGGCGATCCCGAGCGGGACCCGGGCCAGCGCCTCGTAGAAGGCGAAGTTCATCCCGCCGAGGACGAGGCCGAGGGTGGCCGCGAGCCGCAGGTCGGCGGCCGGCACGCCGCGGATGCGCGGGCGCCAGGCGACCACGAGGATCACTGCGCCCAGCCCGACGCGCAGCAGCGAGGCGCCGCCCGGACCCAGGCGATGAAACAGCGTGGCGGCCAGCGCGGCGCCGAACTGGACCGACGAGGCGGCGGCCAGGACCAGCAGCGGCGCCGGGACGCGCGGGGAACGCTCGGCGACGCCGGTGGTCACGCCCCCGAGGCTAGAGCCGGCGTGCGCTAGTCGCCGCCGCCGGCCGGGTAGCGTCCGGGTCATGGAGACACGAGCACTGGGCACACAGGGCCTGACCGTCAGCGCCATCGGCCTCGGCTGCATGGGTATGTCGGCCTTCTACGGCGACCGCGACGACGAGGAGTCGGTGCGGACGATCCACCGCGCGCTCGATCTCGGCGTGACCTTCCTCGACACGTCGGACATGTACGGGCCGCACACCAACGAGCAGCTGGTCGGCCGCGCCATCGCCGAGCGCCGCGACGAGGTGATGCTGGCCACCAAGTTCGGCATCAAGTTCGACCCCAACGATCCGACCAGGCGCGGGATCGACGGGCGGCCCGAGTACGTGCGCGAGTGCATCGAGGGGTCGCTGCGCCGCCTGGGCGTCGACCACGTCGACCTCTACTACCAGCACCGCGTCGATCCCAACACGCCGATCGAGGAGACCGTCGGCGCGATGGGCGAGCTCGTCGCGGAGGGCAAGGTGCGCTACCTCGGCCTCAGCGAGGCCGGCCCCGAGACCCTGCGCAGGGCGATGGCCACCCACCCGATCAGCGCGCTGCAGACCGAGTACTCCCTGTGGTCGCGCGACCCCGAGGAGGAGATCCTCCCGACCTGCCGCGAGCTGGGGATCGGCTTCGTGCCCTACTCGCCGCTGGGCCGCGGGTTCCTCACGGGCGCGATCAAGTCGCCCGCCGACCTCGACGAGGACGACTACCGCCACTTCTCCCCCCGCTTCCAGGGCGAGAACTTCCAGAAGAACCTGGACGTCGTGGCCACCATCGAGGAGCTCGCGCAGCGCAAGGGCGTCACGCCCGCGCAGCTGGCGCTGGCCTGGGTGCTCGCCCAGGGCGACGACGTCGCCCCGATCCCCGGCACCAAGAAGGTGCGCCGGCTGGAGGAGAACGCGGGCGCGGTCGACGTCGAGCTGACCGCTGACGAGCTCGAGGAGATCGCCGGCGCGTTGCCCGAGGCGGCGGGCCTGCGCTACCCCGAGCAGATGATGCCGAGCAGCCGCTAGCCCGGTGGGCCTCGCGCGTGCGGAGCGCGGCGCCCTCGTGGCGATCGCGGTGGCGACCGCGGCCGCCGCGGTCGCCCGCTACGCCGGGGCGCCGGAGGTGCTGGCGTTCGTCGTCGCCGGCCTGGCGCTGGCCGGCCAGGCGTGGATGGTCTCGTTCGCCACCGAGCAGGTCGGTGAGCGCCTGGGGCCGGCGGCCACGGGGTTCCTGCAGTCCACGCTGGGCAACCTGCCCGAGCTGTTCGTGGTGATCTTCGCGCTGCAGAAGGGCGAGATCGTCGTCGCGCAGACATCGATCATCGGCTCGCTGCTGGCCAACGCGCTGCTGGTGCTGGGGCTGGTCATCGTCGTCGGCGCGCGCGCCTCCGACGATCGCTACATGCGCTTCTCCAAGCGGCTGCCCAACGACACGGCGACGCTGCTGCTGGTCACCACGTTCATCATCGTCATCGTCGCCGTGGCCGTGGGCAGCCACGATGCCGCGGGCCGCCACGTGCAGGGCATCTCGATCGTGGCGGCGATCGCGCTGCTCGCCGTCTACGGCGCATGGGTGGTCCCCTACCTGCGCAGCGGCGGCGGGGTCCGCGAGGAGGCGACGACGCCGCGCGTCCCGGTCGTCGTCTCGGGCGTCATGCTGGCCGTGGCCGGGGTCGCCGCGGCGCTGACCTCGGACTGGTTCATCACCGCACTGCGCCCGGCGATCGATCAGCTGGGGATCTCCGAGGCGTTCGCCGGGCTGGTCATCGTCGCCATCGCGGGCAACGCGGTGGAGAACACCGTCGGGCTCGTGCTGGCGCGCAAGCGCAACAACGACCTCGCCGTGTCGGTGGTCAAGAACTCGGTCGTCCAGATCGCCGCCTTCCTGTTCCCGGTGCTGATCCTCGTCTCGCTGCTGTTCGCCACGCACCTGACGTTCGCGCTGGCGCCGGTCTACGTGGTGGCCCTCGGCATCAGCGCCCTGCTGGTCTGGCAGGTGACCGGCGACGGCGAGGCCGCCGAGTTCGAAGGCTGGGCGCTCGTCGCGGTCTACGTGATCCTTGCCGCGATCACGCTCTACGAGTGAGCGGCGCGCAAGGCTCTACGCTCAGCCCATGCCCCTGGTTCCGATGGTCGTCGAGCGCTCCGCCCGCGGTGAGCGCGAGTACGACATCTACTCCCGCCTGCTCAACGAGCGCATCGTGTTCCTGGGCACGCCGGTCGACGACCAGATCGCCAACCTGATCGTCGCGCAGCTGCTGCACCTGGAGTCGGCCGATCCCGACAAGGACATCAGCCTGTACATCAACTCGCCGGGCGGCTCGATCTACGCCGGGCTGGCGATCTACGACACGATGAACTTCATCAAGCCCGACGTGCAGACCATCTGCTGCGGCGTGGCGATGAGCATGGGCTCGCTGCTGCTGACCGGCGGCGCGAAGGGCAAGCGGTTCTCGCTGCCCAACTCGAGCATCCTCACCCACCAGCCGTCGGCCGGCTTCGAGGGCCAGTCCACCGACATCGAGATCCACGCCAACGAGATCCTCAAGACCCGGCGGCGGATCGAGGAGATCTACGCCCACCACACCGGGCAGACGGTCGACCAGATCCGCACCGACCTCGAGCGCGACCGTTTCTTCCGCGCCGAGCAGGCCGTCGAGTACGGCCTGATCGACCGGGTCATCGAGCGCCACTAGCACGGGCGCCCGCAGCCCGAGCGCGACGCTCTACGGCGTCGCGCAGCTCGCCGGCCGCCGATGGGTCTGCAGCAGCTTCTCGAAGGCCACGGGGCGCGCGGTCATGACGCCGTCGACGCACCAGTCGATGAGCTTCGTCCAGGTCGCGGGCGACTCGGCGTCGTCGCTGAGCCACGTGTGCCACGCGTAGCCGTCCTTGTGGGCGTTGGCGACGTTGGCCGCCGTGGTGATGTCCAGCGTCGTGCCGTTGAGCACGTAGGTGATCGGCAGCTGGAACGCGACGACGTCCTCGCCCGGCGACTTGCCGCCCAGCAGCCAGT
>JAWVFY010000304.1:0-8055 GCA_033855575.1 Solirubrobacteraceae bacterium | reverse complement strand
GCCTCGCGGGTGTAGTCGGCGATGATCGTTCGCAGCGCCCGGTCGCCGAAGGCGATCCACGACTTCTTCAAGCCGTTTCGTTCGATCTGGCGGGGTACGAGGTAGCGCTTGGCGATCTCGAGCTTCTCCTCCTCGGTGTAGCCCGAGAGGAAGGTCAGCTCCATGCGGTCGCGCAGCGCCCCCGGGACCCGATCGAGATCGTTGGCGGTGCAGACGAACATCACGTCGGACAGGTCGAACGGCAGGTCGAGGTAGTGGTCGCGGAACGTGCTGTTCTGCTCGGGGTCGAGCACCTCGAGCATCGCGCTGGACGGATCGCCGCGGAAGTCGGCGCCCATCTTGTCGATCTCGTCGATCATGAACAGCGGGTTGCGGGAGCCCGCGTCGCGCAGGGCGCGCAGGATGACGCCGGGCATCGCGCCGACGTAGGTGCGCCGGTGGCCGCGGATCTCGGCCTCATCGCGCACGCCGCCGACGCTGATGCGCTCGAACTTGCGCCCGAGCGCACGGGCGATCGAGCGGCCGAGCGACGTCTTGCCCACGCCGGGCGGCCCGACGAAGCAGAGGATCGAGCCCCTCGCGTCCGGCTTGAGCTTGCGCACGGCGAGGAACTCGAGGATCCGGTCCTTGACCTGCTCGATGTCGTAGTGGTCGGCGTCGAGGACCTCGCGCGCGTGCGCGAGGTCGAGGTTGTCCTCGGTCGCCGCGTCCCACGGCAGCTCGGCGATCCACTCCAGGTAGGTGCGGATGACCCCGTGCTCGGCGGCCTGGGGCGGGAGGTTCTCCAGCCGCTGGAGCTCGCGGTCGGCCTGCTTGCGCACCTCCTCGGGCAGGTCGAGGGCGGCCAGCTGGTCGCGCAGCTCGCCGGCCTCGGCCGCCGACTCGTCGAAGTCGCCCAGCTCGTCCTGGATGGCCTTGAGCTGCTGGCGCAGGACGAACTCGCGCTGGCCCTTCTCGATCTCGCCCTGGACCTGGCTCTGGATCTGCGTGCCGATCGAGATCACCTCGAGCTCGCGGGCCAGCAGCTCGACGAGCCGGCGCAGCCGGCGGGCGACGTCGACCTCCTCGAGCAGCGCCTGCTTTTCCTCCAGCCCCAGCCGCAGCGCCCCGGCGATCAGGTTCGACAGCGCGCTGGGGACGTCGATGTTGGCGACCGCCAGCTGGAGCACCTCGGGCAGGTAGGGCACCTCCTCGACGATCTGCGTGAACGTGTGCTGGACGTTGCGCTTGAGCGCCTCGAGCTGGTTGGCCGGGCCCGAGACGACGTCGGGCAGCTCGGCGATCTCGCCGACGAGGTAGGGCTGCTCGCTGACCCAGCTCGTCAGCCGCACGCGCTGGGAGCCCTGGACGAGGATCCGCAACGTGCCGTCGGGGACCTTGAGCATCCGCGCCACCACGCCCACCACGCCGACGTCGAAGAGCTCGTCGGGCCCGGGCTGCTCGATCGCGCTGTCGCGTCCGGCGACCATGACGAGCATCCGGTTGCCCTGCAGGACGTCGTTGACCAGCTGAACCGAGCGCTCCTGGCCGACCGCCAGCGGGGTCAGCGCGTCGGGGAACGGGACGGTCTCGCGCAGCGGGAGGACCGGCAGCGTCGACGGGAGGTCGCGCCCGCGCCCGACCTCCACGTCGCGCGCGACGCCGTCCCGCCCGCCCGCGATCTCGATCACGACGACTCGTCCGGCCGGGAGCGGCCGGAGGCGACGTCCACGGGCACCGCGCGGGGCTCGGGCCGGGCGAGCGGCAGCTCGACAGTCAGGATCCCGTCGCGGTAGGTGGCCGAGGCCTGCTCGGCGACGACGTCGGCGCCCAGCGGGATCGTGCGGCGAAACGGGCCGAAGTCGATCTCGAGCTGCTGGTAGACGCGCCCCTCAGCCTCGGCCGGGCGCCGATGCCCGGCGATGATCAGCTCGCGGCCCTCGATCTCCAGCCCGAGCTCGTCGATGTCGATGCCCGCGAGCTCGGCATGGACCACGGCACGGGGCGGGTCGTCGGCGTAGAAGACGTCCACCGCGGGCGAGAACCCGCCGGGATTGCGTCCCACCCGCCCCGCCAGCGCGGCGCCGAAGACGTCGCCGAACAGCTCGTCCATCTCGCGCCGCATCCGCTCGAAGTTGGCGAACAGATCGCGCTCTGGGCTCATCGCCTGAAGCGTATCCCGAGCTACACCACGTAGACGGCGCCCTCGCGGGCGACCTCGACGTCGCCGCCGAACGCCTCGCTCGCCTCGCGGCGCGCCCACGACTCGTCGAGCTCGTCGGAGAGGTGGGTCAGCACGAGGCGGGCGGCGCCCGCGCGGCGGCCGTGCGCTCCCGCCTCGGCGGCCGTGAGGTGCCCGCGAGGCCCCTCGGGCTCGGGGCACTGCAGCGTGGCCTCGATCATCAGCAGATCGGCGCCCTGCGCGAACGCGACCAGCCCATCGCTCGGCCCGGTGTCGGCGCCGAAGACGAACCGGCCTGCCCCCGCCGACGAGGTGACCTCGACGGCGAACGCCTGGATGTAGTGGTCGACCTCGCGGAAGCGCAGGCGCAGCGGCCCGACATGCAGCTCTTCGTCCGGGGCGTACTCGCTCAGCGCGAAGGCGTTCTCGATGAGCTGCTCGCTTCCCCACGCGCCGGCGACGCGCCGGAAGGTCGCGCGCGCCCCCGGCGGCCCGTGCAGGTCGACGGCCGCGGTCTGCCGGCGCGGGCCGTAGGTCAGCGCGTAGGCGAACGGCACCAGGTCGAGGAAGTGATCGGCATGCAGATGGCTGATCACCACCGCGTCGACGTTGACGTAGTCGTGTGCCCGGCGCAGCTTGGCGAACACACCGTTGCCGCACTCGAGGAGCAGCGCCTGGCGGGATTCCTCGATCAGGTAGCCGCTGCAGGCACCCCCGGCGTCCTGCCAGGCGGGCGACTTGCCCAGGACGGTGATGCGCACTCTGCGACCCTACCCGCGTGCATGGCTTCGAGACGGCGGTCGCGGTGCTGGGCGGCCTGCTCGTCGCGGGCGCGTTGCTGGCGTCGCTCGCGCACCGCTCGCTGCTCTCGCTGACGGCGGTGTTCGTCGTCGTGGGCTTCGTCCTCGGGCAGGGCGGCCTCGGCGTACTGCACTTCCACGCGCGCTCGGGGTTCGTCGAGCAGCTCGCCGTCGTCGCCCTGATCGTGATCCTGTTCCGCGACGGGCTGGAGGTCGACCGCGAGATGCTGCCCGCCTGGCGGCTGCCGCTGCGCAAGCTCGTGCTGGCGATGCCGATCACCGCGGGGCTCGTGGCGGTGGCCACCCACGCGCTGCTCGGGCTGGACTGGACGCAGAGCTTCCTCGTCGGCGCGCTGCTCTCCCCCACCGACCCGGTGCTCTCCTCGGCGGTCGTCACCAACCCGCGCGTCCCGCGGTTCATCCGCCATTCGCTGAATCTCGAGAGCGGGTTCAACGACGGGCTCGCGCTGCCGCCGGTCCTCGCGCTGATCGCCGCGCTCAACGCCGACCACTTCACCTGGTGGACCTTCGTGCTCCAGGACGTCGGGCTGGGCCTGGCCTACGGCGCGGCCATCGGGCTGCTGGCGTCGCTGGCGGTCCCGAGCTCGGACGCCGGGCGCTCGCTCTACGCGCTGGGCGCCGGCTTCCTGACCTACGGGCTGACCGTGCTGCCGCCACACGGCAACGGGTTCATCGCGGTCTTCACCTGCGCGATCGTCCTGGGCGTGCGCCGGCCCGAGGTCCGCGAGGCGTTCGTCCGCCGCGCCGCCGACGTCGTGGAGATCGTCAAGCTCGGGATCTTCGTGGTCTTCGGTGCGCTGCTCAGTGTCCATGCGCTGCTCGACGACGGCTGGGCGGCGATCGGCGTCGTCGCGCTGCTCTTCCTGGTCGCTCGGCCGGTGGCGGTGTGGCTGGCGCTGGCCGGGACGCGCGTGGGCTGGGACGCCAAGGCGTTCATGGCCTGGTTCGGCCCGAAGGGGGTGGCCACGATGACCTTCTCGCTGCTGGTGCTCGGCTCCGGCGTGCCCGGCGCGCGGCGGATCTTCGATCTCTGCGCGCTGGCCGTGTTCGCCTCGATCCTCCTGCACGGCCTGACCGACCACGCCGGCGCGGAGTGGATCGCGCGCCGGGAAGAGGCGAGACCTGAGCCGGCCGCTTAGCCCCGGCTCAGGCGTGCCGCGCGGCCTGCTCCTGGGCGCTCGGGAACGCCCAGGCGGCCCGCGTGCGGCGCTCCTGGCGGAACTGGAAGCGCAGCTGCTGCGGGGGGCGCAGGCCGTCGGGATGATCGGGTCGAAAGGTCGGGCACGGGGCGTCGAGCGACAGCGCGCACAGCATGTTGCAGCGGAAGAAGCACTGCTCGCAGGAGACCTTCGGTGACCGACCCTTCGACATCCACTTACCTCTCTGACGACCTGCTGCGGGGGACGGCGAGCATCACAACACACCCGGGTCGGCAGGCGCAAACGCGGGTTCCCGCAAATGGCAGGAATCCATCCCGGGCGTGGCGCGATCGGACACGACGACCCCGCATCCTCCGGGCGTTTGCTGGGGAGGGTTCCTAGGGTCGGTGGCGATGCACGTCCTCGTCACGGGAGCGACCGGCTTCGTCGGCGCCCGGCTGATCCCCGCGCTCGAGCACGCGGGGCACGACGTCCGCGCCTTCGCCCGCGATCCGGCGCGGGTGCCGGTGGGGATCCCGGTGGTTTGCGGCGACGCCGTCTCGGGCGCCGGGCTCGACGAGGCGATGGACGGCATCGACGTCGCCTACTACCTGATCCATTCCATGGAGAGCGCCGCGGGCGGCGGCTTTGACGCGCTCGAGCGTGCGTCGGTCGAGAACTTCGTGGCGGCGGCGGACCGGGCGAACGTGCGGCGCGCGGTCTACCTGGGTGGGCCGGTGCCCGAGGGCGCGCGCGCCTCACCGCACCTGTCGAGCCGGCTGGTCGTCGAGCAGGCGCTGCTGGCCGGGTTCGACGAGGCGGTCGCGCTGCGGGCCTCGATCATCATCGGGGCGCGGTCGCGCTCGTTCCGCTTCCTGGTCCGCCTGGTCGAGCGCCTCCCCGCCCTGGTGCTGCCGCCGTGGCGGTGCTACCGCACCCGGCCGATCGACGAGCGCGACGTGGTGGCGATGCTGGTGGCTGCCGCCGGCACCGAGCACGCCGCCGGGGGCCTGTCGCTGGACATCGCCGGGCCCGACGAGCTGACCTACGAGGAGATCATCGAGCGGATCGCCGACCTGATGCTCGTCGGCCGGCCGCCGGTGCGCCTGGGTTTCGCCGCCACCGCGGTGGCCAGCCGCGTCGCGGCCGCGATCGCCGGCGAGGACCACGCGCTGATCGGCCCGCTGATGGAGGGCCTGACCAGCGACCTGCTGCCGCGCGACGACCGCGCCGTGGAGCTGCTGGGCGTGCGGCTGCACCGCTTCGACGCGGCCGTCGAGCACGCGCTGCGGGAATGGGAGCAAAGCGAGCCGCTCGCGGCGCGTTAGATTCCGGCGCGCCATGTCGTCGGCCGTCGTGACCACCATCGAGATCGCCGCGCCGCCCGAGGCGGTGTGGGACGTCGTCATGGACGCCGAGCGCCTGGAGGAGTGGGTGACCATCCACCGGCGCCTGGAGCGGCACACCGCCACCACGATGGACCAGGTGCTCTGTCTGCGCGGCGTGAACTTTCACGTCAAATGGGAGCTCGAGTCCAGCCGCCGGCCGAAGTGTGCGGTGTGGAAGGGCCGGGGGCCCGCGCACTCGCACGCCGAGACCGAGTACCGCCTGACCGCGGTGGATGCAGGCACCCGCTTCGAGTACCACAACGACTTCAAGGCGCCGCTCGGCTTCCTCGGCGCCGCAGCCAGCCGCGCGCTGGTCGGCGGTGTGCCCGAGCGCGAGGCCAACGCGTCGCTGCGGCGACTCAAGGCGCTCGTCGAGCGCGGCGGCTGACCGCCGCGCGGAGGTCAGCGCGCGAACTCACCTCACACAAAGCCAACCCGCCTGTCACACTGTCTTTTTTGGTTAAGTGAAAGGACTCGCGGGGTGGCCGACTTCCTGGCAGACAAGAAGCGTGAGATCGAGGCGCGGCTCAAGGAGCTGCGGCCGCTCGTCGACGAGTTCCATCGCCTCGAGGCGGCGGTCCAGGCGCTCGACGGCGTCGATGGCTCGGCACCGGCGCGCGGCGCCCGCAGCACCCCGGCCGCGACGCGCAGCCGCCGCCGCGCGAGCGCGAGCGCGGGCGGCACGGGTCGCCGCGGCCGGCCGCGCGGGACGGGCACCCGCGCCAAGGAGGCGCTGGCCATCGTGCGCGCGCAGCCCGGCGTGACGATTCCCGAGCTCGCCGAGAAGATGGGGATCAAGCAGAACTACCTCTACCGCGTGCTGCCCGGCCTGGCCCAGGACGGCCTGGTCGCCAAGAAGGGGCGCGGCTGGCACGCGAAGGACGCCGCGTAGGCGCCCTTCGCATGAGCGCCGGCTAGGCCATCCGGCCTCCGGCCGGGGGGACCCACCTCCGGCCGCCACCTGGCGGCCTCCGGCACCCCTAGGAGACGAGCCCGAGGCCGCGGACGGCCTCGCGCTCCTCCTTGAGCTCGTTGACGGTGATGTCGAGCTTGGACTGCGCGAACTCGCCGATCTCCAGGCCCTCCTGCACGGTGTAGTCGCCGCCCGAGCAGCGCACCGGGACCGAGCAGACAAGCCCCTCGTCGATGCCGTACTGGCCCTTGGACGGGACGGCCATCGACCGCAGGCCCTCGGCGCCCTGGACCCAGTCGTGCATGTGGTCGATCGCCGCGTTGGCGGCGCTGGCCGCCGATGACGCCCCGCGCGCCTCGATGATCTCGGCGCCGCGCTTGCCCACCTTGGGCAGGTACTCGTTCTCGTACCAGTCGAGGTCGACCTGGTCGGCGGCGGGCCGGCCCTTGAAGGTGGCGTTGAACAGGTCAGGAAACATCGTCGGCGAGTGGTTGCCCCAGACGACGAGATCACGGACGTCGTCAACGGTGCCGCCGAGCTTCTTGGCGAGCTGGCTGACCGCGCGGTTCTCGTCAAGCCTGGTCATCGCGGTGAACCGCTCGGCGGGGACGTCGGGCGCGTTGCTCATCGCGATCAGGGCGTTGGTGTTGGCGGGGTTGCCGACCACCAGGATGCGCACGTCGCTGGCGGCGCCGGCGTTGATCGCCTCGCCCTGCGGCTTGAAGATCGCGCCGTTGGCCTCGAGCAAGTCGGCGCGCTCCATCCCCTTGGTGCGGGGCCGCGCGCCGATGAGGAAGCCGACGTTGACGCCGTCGAACGCCTGCTGGGCGTCGTCGAAGATGTCGATGCTCGACAGCAGCGGGAAGGCGCAGTCGTCGAGCTCCATCGCGGTGCCCTCGGCGGCCTTGACCGCCTGCGGGACCTCGAGGAGGCGCAGCTCGATCTTCTCGCCGTCGCCGAGGACCTGCCCGGAGGCCAGTCGGAAGAGGATCGCGTAGCCGATCTGGCCGGCTGCGCCCGTGACTACTACTCGGGTCGCCATGTGAAGGGAGGTCTCCTTGGGTCAGCTGGATGTCGCGGCGGCGGACGCTAGCGGCTGGGCGTCCCCATTCGCGCAGCGGATCTCCAGCGCCCGGCTGAGGAGCCGGCGCAGCGTGACGCGCTCTTCGGCATCCAGCCCGCTGAGAAGATCGTCCTCCAGCGTCTCGAGCAGCTCCTCGGCCCGCTCGAGATCCTTCTCGCCCTGCTTGGTGATGACCACCACGTGACGGCGCCGGTCGGACGGGTCGCGCTCGCGCTTGATCCGGTCGTCGATCTCGATGTCGTTGAGCAGCAGGACGAGGTTGTTGGCGTCGAAGTTCAGCGACTCACCCAGCGCCTTCTGCGACACCGTTCCGCCGAAATCGCGGATCTGCGTCAGCACGATGAAGTGCTTGAGCTTCATGCCGATGACGTCCTCCGTCTCGCGGCGATGGATCAGCCGCGTGAGGCGCATCAGCAGCCCGATCGATCCTGTTGGCCACTCGTTGCTCATTGCGCCGCAGTATATCACGGATATAGGGGTCGTACATGGTTCTTTGGTCATATGTCTTCATCAGATCATCCATGATACAGTGATGATCATATGACTTCC
>JAWVFY010000303.1:0-16744 GCA_033855575.1 Solirubrobacteraceae bacterium | reverse complement strand
GCGCCCCGATCATCAGCGGCACGAAGTAGTTCGCGAAACCCGCCATCATCGGCACGACGAACAGGAAGATCATCGTCGTCCCGTGCATCGTGAACAGCGCGTTGTAGGTCTGCGGCGTGACCAGCGTGTTGTTCGGCGCCCCCAGCTGCAGGCGCATCATCAGCGCCTCCGTCCCTCCCATGAGGAAGAACACGAAGGTCGTGACCATGTACATGATCCCGATGCGCTTGTGGTCGGTCGTGGTGATCCACGACGTCCAGCCCTTCGGCGCCGGGCGCACGCTGCGCGTGACGACCTGCGGGACAGGCTGGAGGGTGGCGGTGGTTTCTGCGGTGGCGGCCAAGTTCGCGTCCTAGGGGATCGTGCTCTGGTACTTCTTGCGCTGCTGCTCGGCAGCCTGGTCCGCCTGGGTGATCAGGCGCTTCTGCTGGCTGACCCACGCCTCGTACTGCGAGGGCGTCACCGCCTTGACGTCGGCGACCATGTCGGCGTGGTTGCGCCCGCAGAGCTCGGCGCACTGCCCGTGGAAGGTCTGCCCGGCCATGCTCGCCGGGATCTTGAACCACGTGTGGTTGAAGTAGCCCGGGACGCCGTCGAACTTGCCGCCCAGCTTGGGGATCCACCAGGAGTGGATGACGTCCTGGCCGGTGATGTCGAGCGTCACCGTGGTGTCGACGGGCACGACCATCGTCTCGTAGGCGAACACCGACTGGAGGTTGTCCCCGTGCGTGCAGTCGTTCTGGTAGGTGTAGCGCCAGATGTACTGCTGACCGTTGACGCAGATGTTCAGCGACTTGCCGTTGGGCGGCAGCTTCTTGGTCGGCGACGCGGCGAGCAGCGTGCCGCTGGCCAGCTTCAGGCCGCCGGGGCCGGAGTTGTCGGGCGTGCGGATGCCCGGGAGCTTGGCGAACGTCACGACGGCCAGCCCGACGAGGATGACGGCGGCGCCGACGGTCCAGCCGATCTCCAGCCGGGTGTTGCCGCGGATCTGCGCCGCGACCGCGCCGCGCCGGGCACGGAACTTGATCAGCGAGTACAGCAGCGCCCCGATGACGATGGCGAACACGACCAGGGCGATCGCGAAGATGACCCAGTAGAGGCTGGCGATGCGGTCGGCGTTCGGCGAGCCGCCGCGCTCGGGCGCGAAGATGCCGGCGGAGGCAGGCCCCGCCAGCGCCAGGCCGGCGAGCTGAACGGCGGTGATGAGGGCCAGGAGGAGGGGCTTGCGGCGCAAGGCGGCGGGGATTGTATTCATGGGCGGCGGCGGCCGTCTGGCCTAGGCGCCGCGGAACTCGGCCGTGCGCTTCTGGACGAACGCCATGACCCCCTCGACGAAGTCGCCGCTGCCGGCCATCTCCTGCTGGATGTCGGCTTCGAGCTCGAGCTGGCCCTCCATCCGCTCGAACAGCCAGGCGTTGAGCTGGCGCTTGGTCCCGGCGTAGGAACGCGTCGGGCCGGCGGCCAGGCGGTCGACGAGCGCGTCGACCTCGCCGGCGAAGGCGTCGTCGGGGTAGACGCGGTTGATCAGGCCCCACTCAAGCGCCAGCGGCGCGGGGATCCGCTCGCCGAGCATGGCCATCTCGATCGCCCGGGTGAAGCCGACGCGCTCGGGAACGAACAGCGAGGAGCCGCCGTCGGGGACGAGGCCGATGTTGACGAAGGCAAGCAGGAAGTAGGCGGACTCCTTGGCCACGACGAGGTCGGCGGCCAGCGCCAGCGACAGCCCGATTCCGACGGCCGGGCCGTTGACCGCGGCGATCACCGGCTTGGGCATGGTGCGCAGGCCCGTGATGATCGGGTGGTAGCGCTGGGTCAGCGTCGAGCGGACGTCGGGGTGGCCCTCGGGCGTCCGGTCGTCGTTGCTGCCCATGTCCGTGAGGTCGGCGCCGCTGGAGAAGCCGCGCCCCGCCCCGGTGATGCACACCGCCCGCACCTCGTCGTCGCCGGCGACCTGCTCCACGGCGGCGAGCAGATCGAAGCCGAACTGCCGGTTCCAGGCGTTCATCCGCTCGGGCCGGTTGAGCTCGATGACGGCGGCGCCGCCCCGCCGATGGAGGTTGATGGTCTCGTAGGCCACGGCGGGGTCGGTCATGGGCCGGATCTTGCCAGCAAGCTGTCGCTGGCGTCCGCGCCCGCCGTACCCTGAGGCCATGGCACGTCCGGTGATCGGGATCTGCACGGCGCTCGAGCGCGCGCAGTGGAGCGTGTGGGACCAGCAGGCGATGCTGACGCCCCGCAGCTACGTCGACGCGGTCCAGCGCGCGGGCGGGCTCGCGGTGCTGCTGCCGCCCGACGCCCTCGCGGCCCGCGAGCCCGACGAGGTCCTCGACCTGCTCGACGGGCTGATCCTCGCCGGCGGGGCCGACATCGACCCCTCCTTCTACGGCGCCGAGCCGCACGAGCGCACCCGCGGCACCGTGCCCGAGCGCGACGTCTTCGAGCTCGGGCTGGCCCGGCGCGCTCTCGAGCGCGACCTGCCGCTGCTGGGGATCTGCCGCGGGATGCAGCTGATGAACGTCGCCACGGGCGGGACGCTCGAGCAGCACCTGCCCGAGTCCCACGGCCACGAGGACCACCGCCGATCGCTCGGCTCGTTCGACGACTCCGACCACGACGTGCGCCTGGAGCCCGGCTCGCTGGCCGCGCGGGTCGCGGGCGAGGAGACCCACGGCACGAAATCGCATCACCACCAGGGCATCCGCGACCTGGGCGCGGGCCTGCGCGTCACCGGCTGGGCGCAGCGTGACGGGCTCCCCGAGGCGATCGAGGCGCCGGACAAGCACTTCGCGCTGGGCGTCCAGTGGCACCCCGAGGCCGATGAGCTCTCGCCGGTCATCGAGGCCTTCGTGGCCGAGGCCGCCGCCGCGCGGGCAACCGGCGCAGAGGTCCGGCCGATTTCCTAGATTCCCGCCGAACGCGACCGGCGGGGGCTGGATCTGATGCATCGTTCGAGCGGGACCACCCGCGCCATGCTGGGACTGATCGCGGCGCTGAGCCTCACGGCGGCGCTGCCCAACGGCGCGGCGGCCCAGGACAAGCCGCAGGTCGACGTCGACTACGTGGCCAACCAGCTCGTGTCGATGTCCAGCAGCTACCTCATGCGCTACTCGGGCTTCGACGGGCCCCTCGGCGGCGCGGCCACCGACGGCAACCTGCCGCCCCAGGTCAACGGCTGGAACGAGTTCTTCGACCACTGGCGCCAGCAGATGCGCGACCCCGCGGTCCTGGGCTCGTTCGCCAGCGCCGGCCACATCGACGACCACCCGTTCCCGGTCGCCGTGTTCACCGGCTCGATCACCGCCCCGAACCCGGGGGACGACATGGTGCTGACCATCCCGGGCGCTTCCTGTCCGGGCCAGACGACCCTGATCGCCGGCCACCCAGACTCGACGCCCGGCCTCAACACGGGCAACGGCTCGACCTACGACGACACGTCGGGGATCACCATGGGGATGGGGGAGACGCAGGCGCTCGCGCGCTGGTGGCAGGCCAACGGCACGTGGCCCGCGCGCACCTTCAAGGTCGGCATGTTCGATGCCGAGGAGGTTGGCCTCGACGGCTCCTACTGGTACGCCGCCCACCTGCTGCCACCGGGCCCGCAGGGCAAGTACGTGATGGTCGCCAACATGGACCAGAACGGCCTGGAGTACCCCGCCCATCCGCAGGGGCTGGCCTCGTCGACGTGGACCCCGGGGGCCTGGTACACCAACATCAACGCCTCGCCGATCAAGGACTTCTCGCTGAGCGACTACGGCGACGGCAAGGGCGGCCCGAACCCGGCGATCGCGGCCAACCTCCCCGCGATCGAGCAGTTCCGCTCGGACCTCGCCGCAGCGGTCAGCGAGGCGTTCGTCGACCAGGGCGCCAAGTACGGCCACAGCGTCCCGCTGCTCAACGGCTCGGCCCCTGCGTACTCACTCGGCGACATCGCCACGAAGTCCCCGGTGCAGGACGACACGCTCGGGCGCACCGACCAGGTGCCGTTCGTCGCCAAGGGCATCCCGGGCTTCGGCGTGCTCGGCGCCTACGACAGCAACCCGCAGGAGGACATCACGGGCGGGCTGCCGCTGCCGCTGCACCCGCCGGTCAGCCAGCAGGCCGGCTACGACACGCCGCGCGACAACGTCGCGCACTTCAACCTGATGACCAGCGGCCTCCCGACGCCCGACGCGATCGACCAGGCCGCCAAACAGGCGCTCGAGCTGCCCGCGACCTGGACGAGCTACCTGCTGGCCCGGCCCCAGTACGCCGGCGCCGCCCCGGCGCCGAGCGCGCCGATCGCGTACTTCGAGGCGCTGCCCAACGACGCCAAGCCCGGCGACCCGATTGCGTTCAACGCGGCGGCATCGACCGATCCGGCGGCCGGCGGGCTGACCTACACCTGGGACTTCGGCGACGGGACGGCCGGCAGCGGCGTGGCGCCGACGCACCGCTTCGGCGCCGCGGGCTGGTACGACGTGCGGATGGTCGTGCAGGACGCGGCCGGGCATGCCGTGGGCTACCGGCAGGCGGTCAGGGTCGGCGACCCCGCGAGCCTGGCGCCGGCGACCGACCCGTGCGGGAACGTCTCGAGCAGCGAGGTGGCCGGGATCCTCGGCGCGCCGCAGCCGGCGTCGGGGCCGGTGGTTGCCGCCGCGGCCGTCCGCGGCCAGACGTTCACCTACCGGCTCGGGCGCGATGCCGGCGCCGTCCGGGTCGACCTGCTGCGCGGCGGCTCGGTCCGGACGCTGGCCCGGGCCCAGGCCGGGCACGCGGGGGTCCCCTACCACGTCCGCACCACCGGTCACGGGGCGGGGATGGTCCGCCTCACCGTCCGAGCGGCGGGGCGCACGGTGCGGGTGACGCGCACGCTGCGCTGAGTGGCGGCGGCACGCGAGACCACGGTCCGCGTCGTCGGCGTCCGCCCATATGATCAGGCGCATCTTGCGCCCGTCCAGCCGCGCCATCCGGACCGGAGCGTGGGCGCTGGTGGCCACCGGTGTCGCCGCGCCGCTCCTCCGCAAGCGGCTGCGCATCCCGCCGCCGGCGGTCACGGCTGCCGCAATCGCCGCACCGTTCGCCATGTGCGTGGCGGTCCGGCGCTCGCCCGCGCGCGACGTGGCGACCGTGCTCTTGCAGATGTGGGGCTACATCGCCCATTACGAGATGCCCAACGACGACCCCGAGGCGCTGGCCCGGCGGGTGCGCATCGACTACCCGGTGCGCATCGATCGCCTCCTGGGGCTGGGCACGATGCCCGGGCTGCGGCTGCAGCGGGCGCTGTCGAAGCCCGGCCGGATCTCGCTGCTCGACAAGATCCTGGTGTGGGCGCACTGGCTGTGGTTCTTCTTCCCGCACGGGACGGTCGTGTACCTGCTGGCCCGCCGGCGCGACGAGTTCCCGCGCGGCGCCGCGCAGATCTACGCGGTGTTCGACGTGGGCGTCATCGCCTACTGGGTCATCCCGACCGCGCCGCCGTGGTATGCCGCGCAGCAGCGTCGCTGCGACCCCGCGCTGCGCCGGATGATGGTCGAGCACGGCGAGGCCTTCTGGAAGACCCGCTGGGCTCCGATGTACGGTTTCCTCGGAGGGAACCCGCTCGCAGCCATGCCGTCGCTGCACTTCGCGACATCCGTGATGGCCGCCCGCGTCCTGCGGGACGCCGGGCCCGTCCAGGGCGCTCTGGGGTGGGGCTACGCGACCACGCTCGGGTTCGCGCTCGTCTACCTCGGCGAGCACTACGTGACCGACCTGATCGCCGGCGCCGCGCTGGCCGAGGGTGTGCGCCGCACCGTGCCGCGCGCCGAGCCGGTGGTCCAGCGGGTCTCGCGCGCCGTCCAGGCTCTGGAGGCGAGGGCTCACGCATGAGCGGCGCGCCCGTCGACCTGGCCAACCTGCCGGCGGAGGATCCCGACGACGAGGCACCGCCCAGGATCGCCATCACGCGGCGTCAGGCGCTGGCCCTCGGCCTGTTCATCGTCTCGGCGATCGCGTTCCTGTACTTCGTGTTGCCCAAGCTGACCGGGCTGAAGGAGACCTGGAACCGGGTCGACACCGGCGATCCGTGGTGGCTCGGCGCGGCCGGGCTGTTCGAGGTGCTGAGCTTCCTGGGCTACGTCTGGCTGTTTCGCACCGTCTTCGTGCGCGGCCGCTCGCGCGTCGGCTGGCGCGAGAGCTACCAGATCACCATGGCGGGCCTCGCCGCGACGCGGCTGTTCGCCGCCGCGGGCGCCGGGGGCATCGCCCTGACCGCGTGGGCGCTGCGGCGGTCAGGCATGGAGCGCCGGATCGTCGCCTGCCGGATGGTCGCGTTCATGGTCCTGCTCTACACCGTCTACGCGCTGGCGCTGATGATCGGCGGCTTCGGCCTGTACCTGCACCTGTTCGGCGGTGCGGCGCCGTTCGCCATCACGATGATCCCGGCGATCATCGGCGCCACCGCGTTCGTCCTGATCTACACCACCGCGCTGGTGCCCGAGGACGTGGAGCGCCGGATCAAGCGGCGGGCCGCGGGCAGCGGGCGCTTCCAGCGGGTGCTGGCCCGGATCGCCGCGGCGCCCGCGTCGCTGGCCGCCGGCGTGCGCACCGCGGTCGGGATCGTGCGCGACCGCGAGTGGGGGATCCTCGGCGGGGTGCTGTGGTGGGGGTTCGACATCGCCACGCTGTGGGCGGCGTTCCACGCGTTCGCCGCCCACACGCCGCCGATCGCCATCATCGTGGTCGCCTACTTCGTCGGCATGCTCGGCAACACGCTGCCGCTCCCCGGCGGGATCGGCGGTGTCGACGGCGGGATGATCGGCGCGTTCGCCGCCTTCAACGTCGACTTCGGCCTGGCCACGGTCGCCGTGCTGACCTACCGGGCGTTCTCCTTCTGGCTGCCCACGCTGCCCGGCGCGCTGGCCTATCTTCAGTTGCGCCGGACGGTCGCGCAGTGGCGCGACGAGCGCCGGGCCGAGGTGGCGAGGGCCTCCGAGCCGGCGCCTGCGTAACGCGCCAGCGCATAGCTATACTTAGTGAAGTATGACTGACCAGCGCATCGAGAACGTCATCATCATCGGCTCGGGGCCCGCGGGGTACACGGCCGCGCTCTACACGGCGCGCGCCAACCTCGAGCCGTTCGTCGCGGAGGGCTTCGCCTGGGGCGGCCTGCTCCAGCAGACCACCGACGTCGAGAACTACCCCGGCTTCCCCGACGGGATCATGGGGCCCGAGATGATGCAGCGCTTCCGCGACCAGGCCGAGCGCTTCGGCGCCCGGCTGGAGACCGACGAGGTCGATCGCGTCGAGCTGGCCACCGAGCCCGGCGGCGTCCACAAGGTGTGGATCGGCGACACCGAGCATCGCGCCCGCACGGTCGTCCTGGCCATGGGCGCCGAGCACAAGAAGCTGGGCATCCCCGGCGAGGAGGAGCTCAGCGGCGGCGGCGTGTCCTACTGCGCGACGTGTGACGCCGCGTTCTTCAAGCAGCACGACATCCTGGTCATCGGTGGCGGCGACAGCGCCATGGAGGAGGCGATCTTCCTGGCCAAGTTCGGCAAGAAGGTCACCGTCGTGCACCGCCGCGCCGACTTCCGCGCCTCGAAGATCATGCTCGAGCGTGCCCGCGCCCAGGAGAACCTCGAGTTCCTGACGCCCTACACCGTCGAGGAGTTCCACGCCGGTGAGGGCCCGTTCCAGCGCGTCGCCCGCCTGCGCAACCCCGAGACCGACGAGGTCCGCGAGGTGCCGTTCGGCGGCGCCTTCATCGCCATCGGCCACGAGCCGCAGTCCGCGCTCGTCGCGGGCCAGGTCGAGGTCGACGAGAACGGCTACGTCATCACCGAGGGCCGCTCGACCCGGACCAAGCTCCCCGGCGTCTTCGCGGCCGGCGACCTCGTCGACCACACCTACCGCCAGGCGATCACCGCGGCAGGCTCGGGCTGTCAGGCAGCGCTCGACGCCGAGTGGTACCTGCGCGACACGCCCGAGGTGCCGACGCCGGAGAACATGCCGATCGGCGACCTGGCCGAGGCCCAGTGGGCCGCGCCGGCCGAGACAGCCACATCCGTGGCGCCCGGCTCGGGCTCGAACGTCGGATCTTCGCAGCGCTAGCGACGACGATCCGACGTTGGGGCGGTCGCGAGCGCCAGGAGCGCGCGCGGCTCGTCGAAGACGAGGCCGCTGGGGATCCGCCGGACCTCCCAGCCCGCCTGCCGCCAGACCGCCGTCTTGCGCGCGTCCTCGTCGGCGAAGCGGTGGTAGCTGGGGCCGTCGATCTCGACGATGAGTCGCGGAGCGGCCCAGCTGAGGTCGGCCTCCTCGCCGGCGATGCGCACATTGACGTCGGGAATCTCGATCCGCGCCGCGTCGAGCACCTCCAGCGCCCGCGCCTCGGCGTCGGAGCGGCAGCGATGGAACGGCAGCCGGCTGTGCCGCGCGACGTACGCGCGCAGGCTCGCGATGCCGCGCCGGCCGGGGTGGCGTGCGAGGTGCGCGGCGAGGCGCCGCACGGTGGTCCGGTGCCGGCGGGCGGCCTCCCGCACGAGCTTCGCGCACGCGACGGCATCGAGGAGCGCGGCCAGGTCGGCGATCGTGCGCTCAGGCGTGGTGATCGGCAGGCCGTTGCGGGTGGTCGCGTTCTCGAAGATCGTGGTCGACCGGCAGACGAGAAGGCCGCCGACCCGCGATGGGCCACCGGAGCCCGGGCGTGTCACGACCTCGAAGGAGCCCGCCCACGGCCGGATCTCCCACGCCGCCGCCGCGGTGACGCCGCTCAAGACGCTGCCGGGGCGCGTGAGCGCGGCGGCCCACCACCGCTGCGTCTGCGAGATCCGGGCGTGCCCCGTCAGATAGACGCCCGGATGGACCTGGCGCACACCGCAGGCGAAGTGCCGGACGGCGCCCGGAGACCACCCGAGGCCCAGCAGCTGCCAGCGCCCGATCACCCCCTCCTGCCTCCCGAGCAACCGCGCGGCGCGAACGTCCATTCGTGGTTGTCATAGGCGCCACGATCCGACGTTCACCCCCCTAGAACGGCGTGATCAGGGATTCAGGACGATCTTCAGGGCTTCGCGCCGGTCGTAGATGGCGTAGGCCTCGGCCGCGTCGGCCAGCGGCATGTGGTGGGTCACCAGCGGGGAGGGGTCGAGGCGGCCAGACGCCAGCAGCTCGAGGACCGGGTCGAGGTGGGCGATCACGTTGGCCTGGCCCATGACCATCCGCAGCGACTTGATCCACGCCAGCCCGAGGTGGACCTCGACGCGCTCGGCGTAGACGCCGACGATCGAGACCGTGCCGGACTTGCGGGCCAGGCGGATTGCCAGCTCGAGTGCGCGGGGGTCGCCCACCGCCTCGACCGCGAGGTCGACGCCGCGACCGCCGGTGAGGCGCTTGACCTCCGCGCGCGGGTCCTGCTCGGTGAGGTGGACGGGCTCGGCTCCGAACGACCGGGCCATCTCCAGGCGCTGCTCGACCGTGTCGACCGCGACGACCCGCGCGGCACCGCCGATGAGTGCGGCCTGCACCGCGCACAGGCCGACGGGGCCGAGGCCGAGGACGACGACGGTGTCGCCGGCTCGCAGCCCGGCGCCGACGGTCGCGTGGTAGCCCGTCCCGGCCACGTCGCCGGCGAACAGGGCGACGTCGTCGGACAGGCCCTCGGGCACCCGGCGCAGCGTGAGGTTGGCGTGGGGAACGAGCGCCCGCTCGGCCTGCGTGCCCGGCAGGTCGCCGAGCGTCGCGCCGTGGCCGAACGTTCGCGACTCGTCGCACTTGTGGTAGTCGCCCTGGCGGCAGAAGCGGCAGACACCGCAGGCCACCTGGAAGCACCCGAGCACGCGATCGCCCACCGCCACGCTGGTCACCGCGTCGCCGACCGCCTCGACGGTGCCGACGTACTCGTGGCCGATGGTGAACCCCGCCTCGATGGGGATCCGGCCGTGGTAGATGTGGAGGTCCGAGCCGCAGACGCCGGTGGCGGCGATGCGCACGACCGCGTCGGTCGGGCTCCCGATCTCGGGGTCCGGCTTCTCGACGAGGGCGACGTCGTGGGGGGCCTGGAAGGTGACGGCGTGCATCGGCGGCCACGCTAGCGATCTGCCTCCTGCACCGTCTGCCGACGGACGAGGGGGGAGCACCCAAGGCCCTGCCTCCCTTCCTCATACATACGTCCAGCGCACCGGAATCCCGCCGCCCCTGCCGAAGCTAGCCGGGTCAAGGACCGTCGAATGACGCCCCACGAATTCACCTATCCCAAGGTCTCGCCCGTCGCTCCGGCGCCCTCGGCGCACGCCGCGGGCGCCGCCCCCGACGCGCAGCGCCCCCCGCAGCCCCCGGCTTCGCGCTAGGGGTGCTGACCGGCTCACGGGCACGCACGTCCGTGGGAGACTGCGGCGCATGCCAGCCCCCTCCAAGGCGGTCCTGATCACGGGCTGCTCGACCGGCATCGGCCGCGCAACGGCCCAGCGGCTCGCGGCGGCCGGCCACACGGTCTACGCGACGGCACGGCGACTCGAGTCGATCGCCGAGCTCGAGACGGTCGGCTGCCGGACGCTCGCCCTCGACGTCACCGACGAGGCGTCGATGCGCGCGGCGGTCGACCAGGTCGTGGCGGCCGAGGGCGCGGTCGGGGTGCTGGTCAACAACGCCGGCTACTCGCAGTCGGGCGCGTCCGAGACGGTGCCCATCGACGACGTCCGCCGACAGTTCGAGACCAACGTGTTCGGCCTGCTGCGCATGTGCCAGCTGTGCCTGCCGGGCATGCGCGACCAGGGCTGGGGCCGGATCGTGAACATGAGCTCGATGGGCGCGAACTTCGTGTTCCCGGGCGGCGGCGTCTACCACGCGACCAAGTACGCCGTCGACGCGCTCAGCGACGCGCTGCGCTTCGAGGTCGCCGGCTTCGGCGTCGACGTCGTGATCGTCCAGCCCGGGCTGATCACCACGGAGTTCGGCGAGACCGCCGCGGCCGCGACCCCGGCGCAGGCCAGCGGCGCCTACGGCGACTTCAACGCCGCGGTGGTCAGGGCGACCAAGGACGCCTACGACGGACCGATGGCTCGGCTCGGCGCCGGCCCCGACGCCGTGGCCAAGGTCGTGCAGCGGGCGATCACCGCGCGCCGGCCGCGAACGCGCTACCGCGTGACGGCGTCGGCGAGGATCCTGCTGAACCTGCGGCGGCTGCTGACCGACCGCGCGTGGGATCGCGCGGTCCGGGGCCAGTTCCCGCAACCCGGGCGGTCGTGAGCGCGCCCGAGCGCGACTGCGTGGGTCAGCGGGCGGTCTGACCGCCCACCGGGGGGATCGCCAGCGACCCCGAGCCGTAGTCGACGTGCACGGGTTCCCGGGCGCCGGGCGTCAGCCGCCAGGCTGCGTAGAACGGGGCGCTCGCGCCGGGCGCCAGGTAGATGATCTTGCCCAGCCGGATCTGCTCGGCGACCGGCTCGCCCGCCGCGGGCTGCTGATAGGCGCCGTAGAGGCCGTGGGCGAACGTGGTGCTGAACGCCGCCGACGCCCGCAGAGCGCGCCCGTGGGCATCGCGCACCTTCAGCCGGGCGGCCACCAGGTGCAACGTCGTCGAGCCGGCGTTGCGCACGCGTGCGATGACGACGCGGTCGCGGGGCAGGCCGCGCGAGCGGTAGACCTGCGGCTTGCCGGCCCACGTCAGCCCCGTCGCCGCCCGCGGGCGGTCGGCATGCGACCCGCCGCCGCCGCATCCGCCCGCGAGCAGCGCGAGCGCGCCGCCGAGGACGGCGCGCTGCGGGGACGTCACTTGGGCTTGGCCGGCGTGGTGAACCAGTCGCAGCCGACGGGCTCGGGGTTCGTGTTGGGGTCCCAGGCCGTGCAGGGAACGGCGGCGGCGAGGACCGCCGCGTTGGAGGGCATGTACACGGACGAGCCGGGGCACGCAGGAAGCGACGCGGGATCGCTCGGCGACTGCATCTTGTTGCCCTCAAAGCAGTTGCCCTGGCCGCCGGAGTCCCACTCGAACTCCAGGCCGTTGGGCATCCGCTTGCCCGACGGGCTCGTCCCCATGATGTTGTCGATGAACCGGTTCTGATTGGAGGTGTCCTGCTGATGGCTCGGGTCGTTGTCGCCGCGGATCGCCGCCGGGACGTTGAGCAGGTAGACCCCCTGGCGCCAGTTGTCGTAGATCCAGTTCTTCTCGAGCAGGTCGCGGTCGCCGCCGCCGATGACGACTCCGGTCCCCACCGCCGACTGGAACTGCGGGCAGACGAGCGTGACCTTGCGGCTCACGAACGGCGTGTTCTTGCAGTAGGTCTGGCGATCCGCCGCGAACACGTTGTTGTTGTTCGAGTAGATCTGGTTGTTGACCCAGTGGAAGCACTCCTGGGGCATGCCCGGGTGCCCCGACGCGAACGAGTCGGTGGCGAGGCCGCTCGCGTTGTCGTGGAAGCGGTTGTCGTGCACGTAGGTCGAGTTGCCGGCGGTGCCCGAGTAGCCCAGCGTGTTGCCGTAGCTGTTGGAGTTGCGGATCTCGATCGACGGGTTGCCGCAGCCGGAGGCCTCGCACGTCCCGTAGGTGTTGGGGTCGATCGGCCCGTTCGTCGAGCAGCCCTTCATCGTCGAGCCCGGGTAGAGCCCCGAGTCGCCGTTGTTGTAGGCCGTGTCGTGGTCGTAGAGGCCGTGGGTGGCGGTGAACGAGAGGACGCCGTAGTTCTGCGCGTAGCGCGCGATGACGTCCTGCACCACGAAGCCGTCGACCTCGATGATGTCGACGTCGTTGAACGCGCCCTGCTCGATCATGAAGTTACGCAGGTAGACGCCGTTGGCCCGGTCGACGCGCAGCACGTCGAGCTTCTTGCGGTCACTGACGATGTCGACGTCCTGCGGGTGCTTGCCCATGCCCTCGATCTGCAGGTTGCACAGCTGGTTGCACAGCGGGACGATCGGCGTCAGCGGCGTCGGCTCGGGTCGCGTGTCGCCGACCACCGCGATCAGGTTCTTGGAGTTCGGGCACTTGATGACGTAGTTGCGGTTGGCCCGGTCGGGCTTGTCGTTGGAGGCGGGACCGACGGGCGGCGGCGCCTGGCCGGCGCCCTCCTCGACCGTCACGTAGTCGTTGGCGCACGGCGGCTGGCCGGGCGCGCCGACCGGGACCTTGCGGCTGGGCTGCTCGAGGTACTTCCCGGGCAGGATCTCGATCCGGTAGCCGCTCTTGGCGTGGTCGATCGCCGCCTGGATGTTGCTGTAGCGACAGCGCTTGAGCAGCGTCAGGCGCTGGCTCAGGAGCTTCTTGTTGCCGGCGAACTCCTTGCGCAGCAATGCGCCCGAGTTCGCCTTGCAGACCACGTTGCTCGGTCCCGTGGTCCGGTAGACAGGGACCTGGCCGTGGACGGGCCACGTGAACGAGGTGATCCGCTCGGGATGCGCCAGGGCGGCGGCGGGGATCAGCAGGCACAGCAGAAGGGCGGCGACGAGGCCGCGGACGAGGCGCATCGGCGGCAATCTAGACGACGATCCGAGCTCGTGAGCTGGACCGTGTGTATAAGTGTGCGCCTCCTCACACAAGCCGGCCCTCCAGGCGCAGCAGCTGCTCCTTGCGCTGCACACCGCCGGTGTAACCGCCCAGCCCGCCGCCCGTGCGCACCACGCGATGGCACGGGACGACGATCGGAATCGGGTTGGCGCTCAGCGCGTTGCCCGCCGCCCGGACGGCGCGCGCCGACCCGGCGCGTGTGGCCATGTCGCGGTAGGTGCTCACCGCGCCGAAGGGGATCGTCCGGCAGGCCTGGAGGATCCGCCGGCCGAAGTCGCCCCGCACGGCCGCGAGATCGATGGGCAGGTCGAAGTCCGTCCGGCGCCCGGAGAAGTACTCGTCGAGCTGGCGGCGGACGTCGTCGAGCCGGGCCGGCCGCTCGAGGATGCGCGGCGAGAGCCGGTCGGCCAGCGCCTCGAGCACCGCATCGAGGCCGCCGTTGAAGTCCTCGTAGGCGAGCCGGGCCAGCCCGTGCTGCGTGCGCGCGGCGACCAGCCGCCCGACCGGGGTGTCGACCACGGCGTAGTCGACGTCGGCCGGCGCGGTGGCGGCGAAGCGCGCGGCCGCTTCGGCGGCACCGGCGCTGGAGGGAGGGGAGAGGATGGTCATGCGGGAACCTCCTGACGAAGCTTCTTGATGCCCTCGTGGGCGGAGCGGCGCGCGGCGTCGGCACTGCAGCCGAGCGCCGTGCCGATGGCGGCGTAGTCGAGATCGGCTGCGTAACGCAGGGTCACGGCGGCGCGCTGGCGGGACGGCAGCGCGCGGACGTGCTGCCAGAGCGGATCCTCGCCCGGGTCGGGGTCGTGGGCCGCGACCTCCGGCACGTTGCCGGGGAGCTGGGGCCCGCGAGCGCGGGCGCGATGATGGTCGAGCGCCTTGCGATGGGCGATGGTCATCGCCCACGCGCGCAGATTCGAGTCCGCACGCAGCCGCGGATACGCGCGCATCGCGGCCAGGAAGGTCTCCTGAAAGACGTCGTCGGCGTCCTGGCGGCCCACCGATGCGACGGCGAAGCGCCACACGACGTCGCGCTGCTCGTCGAGGAAGCGCTGGAAGGGGATCACGCGGGTCTAACGGCCCGCGGCGCGGTTTCGTGAGGCCCGGCGCTCACCCGCGCAGCGCCGGCGCTGCGCGGTAGGCGTCGCCGTGGACCTCGCGCAGTGCCGCCAACGTGGCGAGCACGGCCTCGCGTCCGAGCAGCTCGCCCCAGGCCAGCGGCCCCCGGGGGTGGTTGAGGCCGAGCCGCAGCCCGTCGTCGATGTCCTGCGCCGAGGCGACGCCCTCGCCGAGCGAGAAGTGCGCCTCGTTGACGAGCTGGGCGATGGTCCGCGGCAGGACGCCGCCCGGCGAGCGCTGCACACGCGCGGTGTGCAGGCCCAGCCCTGCGAGTGCCGCCTCGCCGGCGTCGCCGGTGACCTCGGCGAGGGCCAGCGGCACGATCGCGTAGAACGGCTCGCCGTCGATCGTGCCGCCCAGGCCGTCGACCACGATCCGCGGCCCGTCCTGCCCGCCGGCGCGCTCGCGCAGGGCGTCGGCCAGTGCGCCGTCCCCCTCGACGACGGCGCCCGCCGTCGCGGCCGGCGGCTCCGGGTCGTCCGGCCGGTGCGGCGTGTCGGGCGCGTAGGCGTACCAGCCGCGGCCGGTCTTCCGCCCCAGCCAGCCCGCCGCCACCATCCGCGCGCTGAGCGGCGAGGGCCGCCACCGCGGCTCGCCGAACCCCAGCTCGTGAAAGCTCAGCGAGACCTCGTAGCCGACGTCGATGCCGACGAGGTCCTGCAGCTCGAACGGCCCCATCCGGAAGCCGCCGCCGAGCCGGTAGATGCGGTCGATCGTCTCGACGTCGGCGACGCGCTCGGCCAGGCAGCGCAGCGCCTCGAGCCCGAACGGGCGGTTGGTGCGGTTGACGACGAAGCCGGCGACGTCGGCGCACTCGATCACGCGCTTGCCCATCGCCTCGCCGAGCGCCCGCACCCGAGCGACCGTCTCGGGCGCGGTCTGCATCGCCGGGATGACCTCGACGAGCCGCATCACCGGGGGCGGGTTGAAGAAGTGCAGGCCGACCACGCGCGAGGGGTCGGGCGCTGCGCTGGCGATCTCGGTGATCGGGATCGAGGACGTGTTCGACGCGAGCGCCGCGGCGGGCGCCAGCGCGCCGAGCTGCGCGAAGAGCTGCTGCTTGAGCTCGAGGCGCTCGGGGATCGCCTCGACGATCACGTCGCAGGTCGCGAGGTCGCCGAGCTCCGGCGCGCGCAGCGGCGGCTCGTGGCTCTGGCCCTTGCGCTCCCAGCGCGCGATGACCTTGGCGATCGCCGCGTCGACGTCGGCGATCGGGTCGTGCAGGGAGGTCTCCCAGCCCGCCTGGGCGCCGAGCTGCGCGATGCCGGCGCCCATCGTGCCGGCACCGACGACGCCGAGCCGGCCCCCGGCAGGGGTCATGCGATCGCGTTGATGCCGGTCAGCGCCTTGCCGATGATCAGGCGCTGGATCTGCGACGTACCCTCGTAGAGCGTGGTGACGCGCACGTCGCGGAACGCGCGCTCGACCGGGTGGTCGTCGACGTAACCGGCCCCGCCGTGGACCTGGATGGCGGTGTTGGCGCACCACTGCGCCGCCTCGGTGGCGTAGAACTTGGCGATCGACGTCTCGGTCGTGTTGGGCGCGCCCTGGTCCTTCAGCCAGCCCGCGCGCCAGGTCAGGAGCCGGGCGGCGTCGGTCTTGACCTTCATCTCGGCGAGCATCCCCTGGACGAGTTGGAACGAGGCGATCGGGCGGTCGAACTGCTTGCGCTCGATCGCGTAGCGGACCGACTCGTCGAGCACGTACTGACAGATGCCGACGCTGCCCGCGGCGACGCTGAAGCGCCCGGAGTCGAGCGCGCTCATGGCCACCTTGAAGCCGTCGCCCACCTCGCCGAGCACCTGGTCGTCGGCGGCGAAGACGTCGTCGAGCGAGATCGCCCCGGTGTCGGAGCCGTGCAGGCCCATCTTGCCCTTGATCTCGGTGGACTGATAGCCGTCCTGGTCGGTGTCGACGAGGAAGCAGGCGAGCCCGCGGTGCTTCTTCTCCGGATCGGTCTGGGCGAAGATCAGCGCCAGCTTCGCGTGGTTGGCCATCGAGATCCACATCTTGGCGCCGTTGATCCGCCAGCCGCCGTCGACCTTCGTCGCCCGCGTGCGCTGGTTGGCGGCGTCTGACCCGGTGTCGGGCTCGGTCAGGCCGAAGCAGCCGAGCCACTCGCCGCTGCACAGCTTCGGCAGGTAGTGCTTGCGCTGCTCCTCGGTGGCCCAG
>JAWVFY010000302.1:0-3245 GCA_033855575.1 Solirubrobacteraceae bacterium | reverse complement strand
GAGTAAGACCCCTGGTAGACCACCAGGTTGATAGGCCGGATCTGGAAGCGTGGTGACACGTGAAGGAGACCGGTACTAATGGGTCGAGGGCTTGACGGATTTTTTTGTAGCTCCGGTATGCAACCGGAGCGTGGTGCCCGAGCTTCGCGCCTGCAGTTTTCAAGGCCCGCCGGAGGGCTCTCGCAATTTCCGGTGGCTATGGCGTGGGGGAAACACCTCTTCCCATTCCGAACAGAGCAGTTAAGCCCCACAGCGCCGATGGTACTTGGCTCGCAAGGGCCCGGGAGAGTAGGTCGCCGCCGGTTTACTTCGAGCGAAGAGCCGCCTCCGGGCGGCTCTTCGTCGTGGTGGCCTGACGCTCCCGATGGGAGCTCGACGGCACCGGAGTCAGGCACAGCTGCGGCCGCGACGCCCCAGCACCGGGCCGGCGCATCCCGAGATCGGGACGCAGCGGCACGCGGTGTGGGTGCGCGGGTTCGCCGGCCGGCACGTGCGCCCCGGAGAGCTCAGGGTCCTCCAGGAGGATGAAGGCACGCGCGAGGCTGGCGGCGCGACGGAGGGCGGGGTGAACGGTGAGGACGCCCTTCCGGCGCATGTCGAGAGAAGAGAACATGTGTTCGGGAGTGTGCGCGGGGCCTCGGACGGAACGCGTGTTCGTGCATGAGATCTTGCAGCGAAACGAGCGCCAACGCGCCACATGGCCGCGAGAACCCCTCAAGGCCATCCCCACTTCTGACGACACAGAAGTGTGCGCACCTCCACAGTTCTGGGTATGACCGCCGCCGTCCTGGCCTGCGCCTCGAGCGCCCAGGCGGCCGGCTACAACTGCTCCTCGAGCGCCCTGCGAGCCAGCGTGCTCAGCGGCCCGGCCCTCGAGCCGACAACCGCCAACCAGGGCGCGACGACCTGCCGGGACGTCGTCTCGACGCTGGCGAACCCCGCCACCGCACTCGGGCTCCCGATCTCGTCCTCGGCAGTCGCCGCCTACACGTCGCTCGCCGGGGCCGGCACCGCCCAGCGCGCGCTCGCCGCCGGCGGCGTCGCCGACCTGAAGGTGCTGGCGCTCCCGAGTCTCCCGGTCAACATCGCCCAGATCACCGCGCCCGCGACCGCGGTGCTCAACGGCGTCTCCACGCCGCTCAATGCGGTTCCGGTGCCGCTTCCGTCCGCGGTGACCACCGCGCTCACGTTGCTCGGGCTTCCCACGACGGTCAGCCTGGATCTCACGCAGGCCGTCCAGCCGCTGGTTCCGGCCACGCGGGCGTTGAGCGCGTCAGAGCTGCTGGGCGTCCAGTCGGCGATGGCGTATGCCGGCGCATCGTGTGCCAACGGCTCACCGTCGCTCATCGGGGTGCCCCAGCTCGCGGGCCTCACGATCGCCGGCCAGGCCATCCCGACCGACCAGGCGACCAGCAGGACGCTGACGCTGCTGCCCGCCCTGACGGTCGACTTCTCGACCGCCGATCCCGCCAAGATCGTCACGTCGTCGAACGCGACCACGTTGCTGGGAAGCGCGAATCCGCTGGTCGCCGCCGCGCAGGCCCAGCTCAGCGCCGCCATCGCCTCGACGATCTCCACGACCCTCGCCCAGCTCCCGAAGGTCAGCGTCCCCGCCATCACCGCCGGCGTCTCGGTGGCGCCGGGCACGACCGTTCGCTCCGGCAACCAGCTGACCCAGCAGGCGCTGGCCATCAGCGCCAGCGTTGCCGGGCTCAAGCTGATCGACGCGATCATCGGCGAGGCGACCGTGGCCGCGGACAGCGTGGACTGCACGCCGGCGACGACGCCCGGCACCGCGGTGCCGACCACCACCACGGGCGCCTCGCTGCAGTGCACGACGCGCCGGCTCGTCCTCACCGACGTGCTCCAGGTCGCCGACCGCGTCAAGCTGACCGGCGTCGCCGACCCCTCGCTGGCGGGCCGGACGGTCGCGATCGTCTTCGGGGCGACGGGGCAGACCGTCGCGCACGCGACCGTGAGCAAGGCGGGCACGTTCGCCACGACCGCGCCGCTGCCGGCGCTGTCCATCCGGGACACCAACGCGGCGCGCTACACGGCCGAGGTCGGCAGGGAGCAGTCCATCAACCTCAAGCTGCGCCGGCGGATGATCCTCAGCTCGATCACCAACAGCAACGGCAAGGTGACGATCGTCGGCCGGGTCGTGCCGCCCCTGAACCGGCCCGCCGCCCCGGTGGTTCTGCGCCGTCGGGTCTCCTGCCAGGAGATGCGGGTCGTCGGGCGCTTCCAGCCGCGCTCGGACGGGCGTTTTCGCATCGTCGTCCCGGCGCCGAAGGGCCCGGGCGCCGCGGTCTACCGGCTGACGACGACCGTCCACAACCCGGGCAGCAACCGCTCGTTCTCGACCTTCACGCTGCCGCAGGCGGTCGAGCTCGCGGGGTAGGCGAGGCCGTCAGGCCCGCGTGCCCAGCGCCGACCAGACTTCGATCTTCGTGCGAATCCGGCCGATGACCTCGTCGGTGAACTCGGTGGTGCCGGCGTGGCCGCCGCGGTCCGGCGTGCGGATCCCCGCGGCCGTCGCCTCGAGCACCGACTCGTAGATCGCGCGCGAGGCCCGCTCGACGTCGGCGCGCGCCTCGCGGCCGGCGGCGTGGTGCAGGATCGCCCCGCCGGCCAGCAGCATGGCCATCGGGTTGGCGATGTCCTTGCCCTCCAGGGCGGGCGCGGTGCCGTGCGGCGCCTCGGCCATCGCCACCTGGGTGCAGAACTCCTCGTCGAAGGCGAGCAGCACGGACTCGGCACCGGCGATCGAGCCGAAGAGCGGCATGACCAGGTCGCTCAGGCAGTCGCCGTCCCGGTTGAGCGCCGGGATGACCAGCGGCTCCTCGGGCGCGCCGCTGATGAGCCCGGCATAGGTGGCGTCGATGAGGACGGGGCGGTAGCTGATCTCGGGGTGGCGCTGCGCGGCGGCGTCGAGCTCCTCCTTGAGCATGCCCTCGTAGATCGGGGACACGGTCCACTTCGGCCCGCCGTAGACGCAGCCGCCCATCGCGGCGGCGGTCCGGAACGCATACTCGGCGACCGCCCGGCAGGTGCCGCGCGTGATCCTCTCGGTGCGATACGCGATCTCCTCGGCGGCACCGGCCTCACCCTCGCGCCACTGCTCCGCCCCGTAGGCGTCGTCGACGGCCATCCGCACGATCGAGATCGGGTGGTGGGTCCCGCCGAACGGCGCCACCCCTGGGATCCGGCGGCCCGTTCGGATGATCACCTTGCCGTCGACCTCC
>JAWVFY010000301.1:0-5146 GCA_033855575.1 Solirubrobacteraceae bacterium | reverse complement strand
CGCCAAGCTCAAGGACGTCCGCATCCCGCGGGCCAACCTCGGCCCGTGCCCGGTCTGCGGACACGACATCATCGAGAACCGCAAGGGCTACTCGTGCGGGTCGCGCGAGGACCCGGGCTGCGGCTTCGTCATCTGGAAGGCCAAGGCGGGCAAGCAGATGCCGGCCGCCGTGGCTCGCGAGCTGATCGCCACCGGGCGCACCGCCAAGCAGGTCACCGGCTTCAAGGGCCGCAGCGGGCGGTCGTTCCGGGCCAAGCTGGCGCTGATGCAGAACGAGGAGGGCAAGTGGCGCGTGGAGTTCGACGAGCCATGGGCCAAGGAGGGCGCCAAGCCGCCCGAGGCCGAGGCCGAGGAGCAGGCGGCGACGGGCGCGGTGGCCGCGGCGTAGTCATGGCGTCCTGACGGCGCGCGACCATCAGGGGTCGTGTCCCTGCAGCTGATCATCGGTCCGGCCAACGCCGAGAAGGCGCGCGTCGCACTGGACGCCTACCGGGCCGCGCTGGCCGCGGGCAGCGAGCCGCTGCTGGTCGTTCCGACGTTCCCCGACGTCGACGTCTACCGCCGCGAGCTCGCGTCTTCTGGTGCGGTGTTCGGCGTCCAGGTCGTCCAGTTTCACCGGTTGCTGGGCGAGATCGCCCGTCGAGCGGGGGTGACGGGCCGCCCGCTCGGACCGCTGGCGCGCGAGCGCATCGCCGCCGTCGCGGTGGCGCGCACCCGCCTCGAGACGCTGGCCGCGTCGGCCGGCACCCCGGGCTTCACCGGGGTGATGCTGCGGCTGATCACCGAGCTCGAGGAGCTGCGGCTGGAGCCCCCGCGCGTGACGGCCGCGCTGCGGGCGTGGACCCAGGACGACACGAGCCGCCGCGTCTACGCCGACGAGCTCGCCGCGCTCTACGCCGCCTACCGGCGCGAACTCGAGCGCGCGCAGGCCGTCGACCATCAGCTCCAGGACGCGGCGGCGCTGGACGCGTTGCGCCTCGAGCCGTCGGCCTGGGGCGGCACCCCGGTCGTCATCTACGGCTTCGACGACCTCTCGGCGCTGCAGCGCGATGCCGTCGAGACGCTGGCCTGCCACGCCGGCGCCGCGGTCACGCTGACGCTGACCTACGAGCCCGGCCGCACCGCGCTGGCCGCCCGGGCACGGACCTACGAGGATCTGCGGGCCCTTCCCGGCGCTCAGGTGCTCGAGCTCGCGGCGGTCGCCGAGCACTACGCGGCGCCGGCGCTTCACCATCTCGAGCGCACGCTCTTCGACGCCGGCGACGGCCTCTCGCTGTTCGACGCGGCGACGGTGCCCGCCGGCGATGCCCTGAGGCTGCTCGAGGGCGGCGGCGAGCGCGCCGAGGTCGAGCTGGTGGCCGCCGAGGTGGCGGGGCTGATCCGGTCGGGGTGGGCGGCGGAGGAGATCGCCGTGGTCTGGCGCTCGCCCGACGATGTCGCCGGGCTCGTCGAGGAGGTCTTCGGCGCTTACGGGGTGCCGATCGCGTTGACCCGCCGCCTGCACGCGCGGGACACGGCCCTGGGCCGGGGGCTGTTGGCACTGCTGCGCTGCGCGCTGCTGGATGGCAGCGCCGACGACCTGCTGACCTGGCTGCGCACGCCCGGGGTCATGCGCCAGCCGGGGATGGCCGACGCGCTCGAGCTGGCCGTGCGGACGACGGGTGCGCGCACGGCGGTCCGGGCCCGCGGGGTGTGGGAGGCGACGCCCAACCGATGGCCGCTGGAGGCCATCGACCGCGTCGCTGCCGCGCACGTCCGCGGGCCGTCGGCGCTGTGCGACCGGCTGGCTCGCGAGGCGGCGGCGATGCTCGCGCGCCCCCACCGCGGGCAGGCGCCGGTGCTCGACGGGCCCGAGCGCGTCGATGCTTCGGCCGCCGCGGCCCTGCGCGGCGCATTGCGCGAGCTCGGCCAGCTGGCGCGGCGCGACCCGGCGCTGGTGCCCGAGCCGGCGGTGCTCGAGCGCGTGCTGGGCGAGCTCCGCGTCTTCGCGGGACACCAGCCGGCGCCCGGTCGGGTCCAGGTCACCGGGCCGGGCGCGATCCGCGCGCGCCGGGTCCGCGCGCTGTTCCTCTGCGGCCTCAACGAGCAGCTCTTCCCGCGCCCGCAGCGACCCGACCCGCTGCTCTCCGACGAGGACCGCCTGGCCATCAACGCCGCCGCCGGCCTGCGCCTCGGGCTGGGCGACGACCATCTGGCCCGCGAGCGCTACCTGCTCTACGCCGCCGTGTCTCGCCCGACCGAGCTGCTCGCACTGAGCTGGCGCGCCGCCGACGACGAGGGTGAGCCGACGGTGCGGTCGCTGTTCGTCGACGACGTCGTCGACCGCTTCTCCGACGCGCCGCTGACGCGCCTGCGCCGGCGTCCCCTGGGTGCGGCGGGCTGGCCCGCCGGCGACGCGCCGACCGAGCACGAGGCCGCGCTGGCCGAGGCGGCCGCGCTACCCCCGCTGCCGCCGCAGCCGCTCGGTCCGCTGTCGGCCGGGGTGGCCGCAGCGATCGCGCCGGACGACCGCGCCTTCTCGGCCACCGCGATCGAGGCGTGGGTGGGCTGCCCGATCAAGTGGTTCGTCGACAAGCTGCTGAGCCCCGAGGAGCTCGTTCCCGACCCTGAGGCACTGGTTCGCGGCAAGGTCGCCCACGCCGTGCTCGCGCAGACGTTCGCCGGGTTGGACGGCCGGCCCCTGACGGCCGCCGAGCTTCCCGCCGCCCGCGAGCGGATGCACGGCGCGCTGGCCGAGCAGGTGGCGGCGCAGCCGATCTCCGTCAACCAGGAGCGCCTGCGCAGCGAGGTGCGGCGGCTGGAGGCCGACCTCGTGCGCTACCTCGAGCACGCGGCGCACGACGGCAGCGAGTTCGGGCCGGTCCTCTTCGAGGAGGACTTCCGCACCGACCTCGGGCCGTTCGTGCTGCACGGCCGGATCGACCGCGTGGACGCCCTCGGCGGGGAGGCGGTGATCGTCGACTACAAGGGCAAGTCCGCGACGCCCGTGGCCAAGTGGGTGCAGGAGGGCCGGCTGCAGCTCGGCCTGTACCTGCTCGCCGCGCGCCGGCTGCGGGCCGAGGGCGCGTTCCCGGGCGAGCCGGTCGGCGGGCTCTACCAGCCGCTGGGCCTGGAGGAGACCCGGCCCCGGGGTGTGCTGGTCGAGGGCGCCGACCCGGGCCGGCTGGTCTACGACAACGACCGCGTGGCGCCCGAGGAGCTCGACGACATCCTCAGCCAGGTGCTGGCCGCCGCGCAGGAGGCCGTCGCCCAGCTGCGCGAGGGGCGGCTCGAGCCCCGGCCCGAGACCTGCGCCTGGGACGGCGGCTGCGCGCACCGGACGATCTGCCGGTGCGACGTTGCCTAGATCCTTTACCGCAGAGCAGGCGGAGGCGATCGCGCGGCGCGAGGGCCCGCTGCTGCTCAGCGCGGCGGCGGGGTCGGGCAAGACCTCGGTCCTGGTCGAGCGCTTCGTGCGCATGGCCGTCGACGACGGGATCGCTCCCGCGCGGATCCTGGTCATCACGTTCACCGAGAAGGCCGCGGGCGAGCTGCGGGCGCGGATCCGCGCCGAGCTGCTGGCGCTCGGCCAGCGCCAGCTCGCCCAGGACGCCGAGGCGGCGTGGATCTCGACCTTCCACGGCTTCTGCGCGCGGGTGCTGCGCTCGCACGCGGTCGCGGCGGGCCTGGACCCGGCGTTCGCCGTGCTCGACGAGGCCGCGGGCCGCCAGCTGCGCGAGGCCGCCTTCGAAGCGGCGGTCGCCGGGCTGCTGGGGGCGCCCGAGGCGCCGCCCCGCGCCGACGCGCTGGACCTCGCCGCGGCCTACGGGCTCGATCGTCTCAAGCGGGCGATCCTCGACGTTCACGGCCAGCTGCGCAGCGCCGGGCAGGACCGGCCGGCACTGCCGGCACCGCCGGCGGCGCCCGACCCATCCGCGCTGCGCGCGGAGCTCGCCGTCGCCCGCGAGGCCGCGCTGGCCTGCTTGGAAGGGGCCGACGGCACAACGGTCGACCGGGCCCGCAGGGCCATCGAGCAGGCCGGTGCGCTGGTCGGCGACGGGGCGGCGCCCGGCCTGGGGGCGCTTGGCGCCGCCGGCTTCAAGGCGGGCAACACGGGTCTGCTCAAGAGCGAGCCGTGTGCCCGCTATCTCCAGTCGCTGGCGGCGTTGTCCGGTGCCTACGAGGAGGCCGAGGGCGTGCGGGCCGTCGCGCTGCTCGACGAGCTCCTGGGCCGCTACGCCGACGCCTACGCGGCAGCGAAGCGGTCGCGCTCGGCGGTCGACTTCGACGACCTCGAGCTGATGGTCGCGGGCCTCTTCGATCGCCTGCCCGGCCTGGCCGCCGCGTGGGCGCAGCGCTTCGACCGGATCATGGTCGACGAGTTCCAGGACACCAACGCGCTGCAGGTCGCGCTGCTCGAGCGCCTGGACGCCGGCCACACGTTCCGCGTCGGCGACGAGCTGCAGTCGATCTACGGCTTCCGGCACGCCTCGGTCGAGGTGTTCCGCGCCACGCGGCGGGCGCTGGCGGCCGGCGGCGGCGTGGCACGCCTGTCGCGCAACTTCCGCACCCGCGCGGAGATCCTGGCCCGGATCAACGCGGCGTCCGCGCGGCTCCACGAGGCCTTCGAGCCGCTCGTCCCCGGGCGCGAGACCGCAGCCGCCGCCGCGCCGCTCGTCGAGATCCTGCTCACCGACGCGCGCAATGGCAGCTGGGACGGCGAGGACCTCGGGCGCCTGCCGGGCGGCCCGGCGTGGCGCTGGGCGGAGGCGCGGCTCCTCGCTCAGCGGATCGCCGAGCTGGTGGAGGGCGGGACGCCCGCGGCGGAGATCGTCGTGCTCGTCCGGGCCGCGACCGACATCGCCTGCTACGAGCGCGCGATCGAGGACCACGGGATCTCGACGCTGGCCTCCGGCGGGCGAGGGTTCTGGGCCCGTCAGCAGGTCCAGGACCTCACCCAGTACCTCGCGACGCTGGCCAACCCGCGCGACGAGCCGGCGCTCCTCGGCGTGCTGGCGTCGCCGCTGGGCCCGCGGTTGGGCTCCGACGCGCTGGCGCTGCTGGCGCTGGCCGCGCGGCGGGGCGGCCGGGGGCTCTGGGCGGCGATCGAGGACCCCGGATGGGAGGCCGCGCTGCCGGCTGACGATGGCCAGCGGCTGCTGGCCTG
>JAWVFY010000300.1:0-4333 GCA_033855575.1 Solirubrobacteraceae bacterium | reverse complement strand
GCCACGGGAATGGGTCGCCGGGCGGATCGCCGGCGCCCGCTGCTACGGCGCGCTGGTGACGATCGACCCCACCGGGCTGGTCCTGCTGCGGCCTGGGACGCGCGCCACCGTCGCCGGCGTGTTCGCGGCCTGGGGGCGCCCGCTCGCCACCACCGGCGCCGCGGGCTTCGGGGGCCGCCTCCGGGCCTGGGTCGACGGGCGGCGCTGGCGCAGGCGCCCGGGGGACATCCCGCTGCGCCGCCACGCCGAGATCGTCCTGGAGGTCGGGCGCTACGTGCCTCCGCACCGGCGCTACCGGTTCCCCCTCGGGTACTGACCAAGCCGGCAAGGCCGATCCCTTATCTTGCCGGGAGTGCGGTGGAGACCGGCAATGGTCGCGCTGAGCATGATCGTGCTCGCGGGCTGCGGATCGAGCGGCGGGGGCCTGAGCGGCCCGACGATCGGCGCAGCCAAGACCTTCTCGCTGGCCGCGTTCCGGCCGGCCGGCAGCGTCAAGCCCGGCGTGCCCACCACCGTCACGTTCCACGTCCAGCAGCCCTCGGGCTCGCCGCTGACGAAGTACAAGACCGGCGCCGGCCCGCACACGGGCGTGCACCTGATCTTCGTCCGCAAGGACCTCTCGGCCATCATCCACCTACATCCGCCGATCCGGCCTGACGGGAGCATCAGCGAGAAGGTCACGTTCCCGTCGCCTGGGCCGTGGCACGTGCTCGTCGACGTCTACCCGAACCTCGGGGCGAACTTCCAGCGCAACTTCCAGCTCACGCAGACGATCGACGTCGCGGGGGCCTACCACCCGCACCCGCTGCCCGCGTTCACGGCCGCCGACACGGTCGGCGGGGATCGCTTCGCGATGAAGTCGCCGGGCAAGATCCGCTCGCTGCAGCCGGAGTTCTTCGACATCTCCGTGCGCGATGCCGCGGGGCGCCCGGCCACGTTCACTCCGTGGTTCGGCGCGCTGGCCCACGCCATCTTCTTCCGCCAGGGCACACTCGACTACTTCCACACCCACGTCTGTGGGCCGGGAGCCACCAACTGCACCTCGAACCTCGGGGCCGCGGCGAAGGTCAAGGGAACGTCCACCACGCCCGGCAAGATCCAGATCGGCGTCCTGCTGCCCGCCCCCGGCACGTGGCGCATGTTCCTGCAGGCCAAGATCAACGGCACCATCGTCACCGCGCCCTACACACTGAAGGTCTCGTGAGGCCACGCCGCGCCGCCTGGCTGGGCCTGGTCGTCCTTCTCGAGCTCCTCGCCCGCTGCATCGTCTACGGCCTGGCGCCGTCGTCGACCGTCCGCGCCACCGGGCTCGGCAGCCAGCTGGGCGGGCCCGGCTTCGCCGCGGTGCTGGTCGTCGCGCTGGGCCTCGGCGCCGCGCTGAGCGTGATGCTCGTCTGGATGGCGTCAATCGGCGTGCGCGAGCGCTGGGAGCTGGCCGAACGCAGGCTCGAGGGAGAGGTGCCGAGGGTTGACGTGCGACGCCTGCTCGTCCGCGCCGCCGTCCTGACGATCGCCGGATGGCTGGCCTTCGCCGGCGTCGAGTCGGTCATCCACCTGCGGGCCGGGCTGGGCTTCCACGGGCTCGACTGCCTGGTCGGGCCGGTGCATCGCAATGCCCTCCCGGTGATCGGCGGCCTCGCGCTGCTCAGCTCCGCGCTCCTCAGCGCCGCGACGCTGGTCGTGGCCTGGATGCGCCGGACGGTCGGTCGTCTCGTCGCCCCGCGAGCCGTGGTGCGCCATCGCCTCTCGCTCACCGGCTCGATCCTTCTCGTCATCGCCCGCCGCGCACCCCTGTTGCGCGGTACCCCGCCGCGCGGCCCTCCCGCGCTCGTCGCCTGACCCATCGCATCCCGACGCGGCGTGTCACGCCGTGCATCAGTCGACGAACGAAGGAGGACCTATGCAGTTGATCCAGAGCCGTGCCCAGCGCGCCTGTGGTGCGCTCGTGCTGAGCCTCGGCCTGACCGGCCTGGCGGCTGCACAGGCCAGCGCTCACGCCGAGGTCGGGCCGCCGACCGTGCAGAAGGGGGCCTCGCAGATGTTCACCGTGGCGGTCCCCACCGAGGACGCGAAGGCGACGACCACGCAGATCGTGCTGACCGTGCCCGCGGGCTTCTCGATCGACTCGTTCGAGGCCGAACCCGGCTGGAAGCGCTCCGTCCAATCGACGGGCTCGGGCGAGGAGGCCGTCATCCAGAAGGTGACCTGGACCGGCGGGAAGACGCCGACCGGGGAGGACTCGGTGTTCCGCTTCCTGGGCCAACCCGCCAAGAGCGGGGTCTACACCTTCGGCGTCCAGCAGACCTACAGCACGGGCAAGATCGTCGACTGGTCGGGCCCGGAGAGCTCTGACACGCCGGCACCGGTCGTCAAGGCCGTCAGCTCGATCGGGGGCGGGGGGAGCAGCAGCACGCTCGGCGTGATCGCGCTGATCGTCGCCGCCCTGGCGCTGGTGCTCGGCCTGGTGGGCCTCGCCGGCGGGAGGCGCTCGCTGACATGACCCGTCGCGGGCGAGTCGTCCTCGCGGCGATAGCGGTCCTCGCGCTGTCGGCACTGGTGCCGGCCAGCGCGGGGGCGCACGCCGCGCTGCTCAAGACGGTGCCGTCGCCCAGCGGCATCGTCAACGGCTCGCCCACGCAGGTCAGCCTCACCTACAGCGAGGCCGTGGAGCCACGTTTCGCGATCGTCTCGGTCACCGACAAGAACGGCCACCGGGTCACCACAGGGCCGCCCGCGCGGTCGGCGACCAACCCCGACGTGCTCCAGGTCCCGCTGCGCAAACTGGCGTCGGGCTGGTACCTCGTCTACTGGCGCGTCATCTCGGTCGACGGCCATCCGGTCCGCGGCGCATTCACGTTCGCCGTCGGCCCGACCCCGGGGCCGGCGCCGCAGTTCGCCGTGCCCTCGCTCTCGGAGACCGCGGCGACCCCGGCCCTGCTCATCGCCCGCTGGATCGTCCTGCTCTCGCTGCTGGCCTCGGTGGGCCTGCTGGTCTTCCGCCTGGCCATCGCGCGACCGCTGCTGCGCCGGGTCCCCGAGTCCTCGCTGCGCGCGGTCGGCATCGCGCTGGCCGCGGTGCTGGGGGTGGCGATCGTCTCGACGCTGGTCTACCTCGACATCGCCACCGCGGAGTTCGCACAGGTCTCGGCGTTCGATCTCGGCAAGGTGGTGCCGCTCATCCGGGTCTCCGCGTTCGGGCGCGGCTACCTCGATCTCGCGATCATCCTGGCGCTGCTGGCCGTGGCCAGCGCGGTTGCGGTGCGGCTCGACGACCCGCGCCGCGAGCTGCGCTCGGTCGCGCAGATCCTCGCGGTGATCGGGGCGCTCGGCGCCGCGGCGGCGGCACTGCTCGTTCCCGGGCTGGCCGGCCACGCCGCGCAGTACTCGCCGCGCGGCGTGTCGCTGGGACTCGACTGGCTGCATCTCCTGACCGGCGGGCTGTGGATCGGCGGGTTGATCGGCCTGACGGTCGTCGCCGCGGCCGCGCACAGCAGCCGGCGGGTTGCCTGCATGGTCGTCGTCGTCCCGCGCTTCTCCCGCGTCGCGCTGTTCTCCGTCCTCGGCCTCATCACCAGCGGCACCATCGCGGCGATCATCCGGCTGCCCACGCTGCGCTCGCTGTGGGACACGGGCTACGGGCAGGCGCTGCTCGTCAAGATCGGCCTGCTGCTCCTCGCGCTGATGATCGCCGCGGTCAACCTGCTGCGGACCACGCCCCGGCTCGAGGCCAGCGAGCGCAGGCCCGGGCTGGGGGAGCCCACCACGAGGCTCCTGCGCCGCCTCGTCGGGGGCGAGGTGCTCCTCGTGGTCGGCGCGGTCTTCGCCGCGGGGATCATGTCCAGCCTGGCGCCACCGCCGCTGTCGCTGGCCAGCATCGGCTCGGCGGCGGCCAACGTCGGCCCTGGCCCCGTCGTCAAGACGATCAAGCACGGGGCCTACACGCTGCAGTTCGGCGTGAGCCCCAACCGGGCGGCGACGTTCAACGCCTTCACCGTCCGCGTGCTCAAGGACGGCAAGCCCGTTCGGGGCGCAACCGTGACCGCGAAGTTCACCCAGCTCGAGATGGACATGGGCCAGCAGGTCTACAAGCTCAACGAGCGTCAGCCCGCCGTCTACTCCCAGCCCAAGCTGCCGTCGCTGGTCATGGTCGGCAGCTGGGGGCTTGACTACACGATCTCGCCGCCCGGCGACAAGCCGTTCAGCGTCCTGCTCATCGACAAGGCCAGTGGATGACCCAGCCCGACAAGCCCGGCAACGACAATCGCATCCTGCTCGCCGCGCTGCTGGCGCTGCTGGCGGGCGCGGCGGCGTTCGTCATCGTCGCGCGGCTGAC
>JAWVFY010000299.1:0-2535 GCA_033855575.1 Solirubrobacteraceae bacterium | reverse complement strand
GGCTGCGACACGATCGCCCACGGCTGCACCGGCAAGGGCAATGACCAGGTGCGCATCGAGGCCACGGTGGCCACACTGGCTCCCGAGCTGAAGGTCATCGCGCCTGTCCGCGGCTGGGCCATGGGCCGCGATGAGGAGATCGCCTACGCGCGCAAGCACAACATCCCGGTCAAAGGCGGGGTCGAGACGCCGCCCTACTCGATCGACGACAACCTCTGGGGCCGCAGCTCGGAGGGGCGCTGGATCGAGGACATCGCCAACGCGCCCGAGGACGACGTCTTCGACCTCGTCACCCGGCCCGAGGACGCGCCCGACGAGCCGCAGGTCGTCACGATCGGCTTCGAGGCCGGCGTGCCGGTCGCCCTCGATGGCGAGCGCCTGGGTCTCGTCGAGCTGATCGAGCGCTGCGCGGAGATCGGCTGCCGTCACGGCGTCGGCATCGTCGACCACATCGAGGACCGGATCGTCGGCCTGAAGGTCCGCGACATCTACGAGGTTCCCGCGGCGGCGATCATCCTGCCCGCCCACGCCGAGCTCGAGCGGCTGGTCGGCACGATCCACGAGAACCGCTTCAAGCCGATGCTCGACCAGCAGTGGGCCTACCTCGTCTACGCCGGCCTGTGGTACGAGCCGCTGCGCGAGCACCTCGACGCCTACATGGACTCGGTCAACGCCCGCGTCACCGGCGAGATCGGCCTCAAGCTCTACAAGGGCCACGTGCGCCCGGTCACCCGCTCGTCGCCCCACGCCGTCTACGACGCCCAGCTGGCCACGTTCGAGTCCGGCGGTGCGCTGTTCAGCCAGCAGGCCTCGCCGGGCTTCATCGAGCTGTGGTCGCTGCAGTCCCGTCTCGCCTGGCGGTTGCACGAGCAGGCCGGCGGGTAGGTCGCGGCCATGGCCTACAAGGCACTGGGCTGGGCGGTCTGGCGCGTCGCGCGGATCTACCTGCGCCGTCGCTACGGCGGCGTCGTGACCAAGCGCCGCGTGCTGCTGGCCGGCGGAGCGATCGCGGTCGCGGCCGGGCTCGCCGTCGTGGGCCTGCGCGGCTCCGAGGAGTAGCCGCCCGGTGGCGCTGCGGGGTCGAACGTCCAGAACTACCGCCTATAGCCCTTAGTTCGGGACGTTCGTCGCGTCCGCGAAGGGGTCCGGTGCGCGGCATACGCTGCGCGGCGGTGCATCCCGACTTCCCGCCCGCCTCCGCACCGCTCGAGGTCGATCGCGTCGAGTGGATCCCGGCCTCACCCGAGTCGGTGCACGTCCACCTCTACGGGCGCTGGATCGACCGGCCGGTGGCCGAGCCGCTGGTCCTGCTTGTCGGCGCCGAGCGCCGCCGCCACCCGTTCGACGCGCTGGAAGCACCGCCGGCCGGCGTGCTCGTGGCGTTCGCCGTCCCCAACGAGCTGCGCACCCGGTTGAGCATCGACATCGCTCTGCAGATCGGGTCGCACGAGCTGGCCCTGCCGCCGGCCTCCACCGGCCCCGTCCGCGAGGCCGGCGCCGGCCCGGACGAGGACGAGCCCGAGGGCGAGGTCATCGACCGCGCCGTGCTGGCCGAGCGGCGCGCGCGCCGCGCCGAGCTCGCCGAGGAGGCGCTGACCCGCCGCGCCGCCGACGCCGAGCAGACGGCCGGGACGCTGGAGGCGCAGCTGGCGAACCTCGAGGAGCGGCTGGCCGCCGCGCGCGACGAGCGTGACGAGCTCGAGGCCGGCCTGGCCGACGCCGAGAGCCGGTTGCGCACCGCGCAGCAGCAGGGATTCGCCGAGCAGCAGCTGCGTATCGAGGCGCAGGACGAGCTCGAGCGGCTGCGGCGTGGGGAGGAGGGCCAGGTCGCCGAGCTGCGCAGCCGCCTCGCGGCCGCCAACCAGCGCGCCGAGGACCTGGCGCGCGAGGTCGACGCCGCCCGCCGCGGCATGGCCGAGGCGCTCCAGCAGGCCGAGGCCGATCGCGCCGCCCTGGACCGCGTGGAGGGCGAGCTGCAGGCGCGCACGGACTCCGAGGACCCGCGGGCGATGCGGGAGGTCGAGGCCGAGCTGCGCACGGCGCTGGAGGCCGAGCGCCAGGCGTTCGACCGTCAGGTCGCCGGGGTCGAGCGGCACATTGCCGGCGTGCGCGAGCAGGCGCTCGCCGCCGCGGATCGGCTGCGCGAGGCGCTCGACGCCGAGCGCGCGGCGCGGGAGGCCGCCGAGCGGGAGCTGGCCGAGGGGCGCGAGCGTGTGATCACCGAACAGACCGCGGCGTCAGAGGCCATTGCCGGCCTTGCGCTCGAGCAGACCCGGCGGGCCACGCTGGAGGCGCAGGTCGCCGACGCGCTGGCGGCGGTCCGCACGCTCCGCACGGAGGAGGAGGCACGCGCGACCCGTGACGGCGAGGTACGGCGGCTGGTCGGCGAGATCCTCGACACCGCCGCGTCACTGCGCGACGCCTTCGAGCGCGAGAGCCGCAAGCTCGAGCGCGAGCTGACCGCACGCGTCAGCGACGAGCGCCGCCAGATGGCCGCCGAGCTCGAGGCCCTCGATGCCCGTGCGGCCGGCCTGC
>JAWVFY010000298.1:0-3092 GCA_033855575.1 Solirubrobacteraceae bacterium | reverse complement strand
GCCCATCTTGCCGATGGGGGTGCGGGCGGTACCGAGGATCACTGTCTTGGGCATATGAAGCATCGTATGGGTCATGCGAGCCCTTGCGACCACCGACGCCCCCGCCAGCACGAACGCCGACACGGTCGCCGTCGGCATCTTCGAAGACGAGGGCGTGGCCCACGACCTGCCCGGTGGGGAGCTCGGCGCGCTGCTCGACGCGGGCGAGGCTCGGCGGTCGTTCAAGCACCTGGCCGTCACCCACGCCGGCGGCAAGCGCTGGCTGCTCGTGGGCCTCGGCGCGCGGGCCGAGTTCGATGCCGAGCGGGCACGGGTCGCGGCCGCCACCGCCCAGGGCCGGGCCGCCGAGCTCGGGACCCAGACACTGGCCTGGGAGGTTCCCCACCACGTCGACGACGCGGTGGTGGCCGGCCTCGTCGAGGGCACGCTGCTGGCCGCCTATCGCTTCGACCGCTACCACTCGGAGTCCGAGGACACGACGCGGATCGCGGAGCTGATCGTCAGCGCGCACCACGACGTGGCGGCGGCCGTCGGCGTTGCGGCGGTCGTCGCCGAGGCGACCAACGCGGCGCGCGACCTGCAGAACACGCCGGCCAACGACATGACGCCGACGGCGCTGGCCGAGCGCGCGCGGGCACTCGAGGGCGTCGAGGTGCAGGTCGAGGGCCGCGAGGAGATCGAGGCGCGGGGCATGGGCGCCTTCGCGGCGGTGGCGCGCGGCTCCTACGCCGAACCGCAGCTGATCACGATCCGCCACGCACCCGCCGGCGCCGTCGGGCCCCACCTGGTCCTGGTCGGCAAGGCGGTGACGTTCGACTCGGGCGGGATCTCGATCAAGCCCGGAGCCAAGATGGCGGAGATGAAGTTCGACATGTCGGGCGGCGCCGCGGTCATCGAGGCACTCGGCGCCATCGCCCGGCTGGGGGTGCCGCTGAAGGTCACGGGGGTGATCGGCGCCACAGAGAACATGCCCAGCGGCCGCTCGATGCGGCCCTCCGACGTGCTGCGGGCGATGAACGGCACGACGATCGAAGTCATCAACACCGACGCCGAGGGGCGGCTCGTGCTGGCCGACTGCCTGGCCTACGCGGTGGAGCTGGGCGCCGATCGCATCGTCGACATCGCGACGCTGACCGGTGCGATCGTCACCACCTTCGGCGCGGTGCACGCCGGCCTGTTCGCCAACGACGACGACTGGGCCACCGCGGTGCACGCGGCCGGCGAGCGCACCGGCGAGATCTCCTGGCGGCTGCCGGTGGGCGGCCAGTACGACGAGCTGATCAAGGGCGCGACCGGCGACATCGTCAACCAGGCCGAGGGGCGGGGCGCCGGGGCGTCGGCCGCCGCGTCGTTCCTGGCCCGGTTTGCCGGCGACGTCCCCTGGGCGCACCTCGACATCGCCGGGACGGCGTGGGACCTCGGCCGCGCCTACGCCCCGAAGCAGGGCGCGGGCTTCGGCGTCCGCACGCTGGTGGACCTCGCCAGGACGCTCGCCGGGCAGGGATAGGCTGGCGCGCCCATGGACTTCGACCTCTCCGACGACCACAGGGCCATCCAGCGCCTCGTGCGCGACTTCGCCGACGGCGAGGTCCGTCCGGTCGCCGAGCACCTCGACCAGACCAAGTCGTTTCCCTACGAGATCGTGGCCAAGCTCGGGGAGCTCAACCTCATGGGGATCCCGTTTCCGGAGGAGTACGGCGGGGGCGGCGGGGACTCGCTGGCCTACGCGCTGGCCGTCGAGGAGCTCACCCGGGTGGACTCCAGCGTGGCCATCACGCTGTGCGCGCACACCAGCCTCGGCACGCAGCCTGTCTACCTGTTCGGCTCGGAGGAGCAGAAGCAGCGCTACCTCCCCGACCTCTGCGCGGGGCGCAAGCTCGGGGCGTTCGGCCTGACCGAGCCTGAAGCCGGCAGCGACGCCGGCAACGTCAAGACGCGCGCCGAGCTCGACAACGGGACGTGGACGATCAACGGCGCCAAGCAGTTCATCACCAACGCGGGGACCGATATCTCCGGCCACGTGGCGATCACCGCGAGAACGGACCCCGCCCACCCCGGCGAGATCTCCAACCTGATCGTCGAGAGGGACACGCCGGGCTACGAGCAGGGCACGCCCTACCGCAAGATGGGCTGGCACGCCTCCGACACGCGGCCGCTGACGTTCACCGACTGCCGGGTCCCCGAGGCGAACCTCCTCGGGCCGCGCGGCGCCGGCTTCAAGCAGTTCCTGCACATCCTCGACATCGGGCGGATCGGCGTCGCGGCCATGGGCGTCGGCCTGGCCCAGGGCGCCCTCGACGAGGCGCTGGCCTACGCCAAGGAGCGCCGCGCGTTCGGCCAGCCGATCTCGAAGTTCCAGGCCATCCAGGCCAAGCTGGCCGACATGGTCACCGAGATCGAGGCCGCCCGGCTGCTGGTCTACAAGGCCGCGCTCGAGAAGGACGCCGGCAAGAACTTCTCGCTGACCGCCGCCCAGGCCAAGCTCAAGACCGGCCGCCTGGCCGTCCGCTGCGCCGAGGAAGCCGTCCAGATCCACGGTGGCTACGGCTACATCGAGGAGTACCCCGTCTGCCGTTTCTACCGCGACGCCAAGATCCTGACCATCGGAGAGGGCACCGATGAGGTCCAACAGATGGTCATCGCCCGCGCCCTCGGCGCATAGATACGTCGCGCTGGCCGCAGCGCTGTTCGCGGTCTATGCGCTGACGCTCGGCACGCACGCGTCGCCCGGCTCGCGACTGACCGCGCCCGCTGCGCACGTCCTGCTGACGACGCGGTCGATCGCCGACGACGGCGACCTGGACCTGCGCAACCAGTACGCCCACCACGCCTGGCGCGACTTCTACGGCGGGACCCTGCACCCCACCGCGAGCCCGGATCGGGCCGGCCGCATCTTCGAGCCCCAGGGCGTCGGCTTCCCCCTGCTCCTCGCCCCCGCCTACGCGCTGGGCGGCGTCACGCTCGTGCGGCTCCTGCTCGCCGCGATCGCCGCGTTCGCCTTCGCCTGCGCGGCGGCGTAGGCCCGGCGCCTGGTCCCCGAGCCGTGGGCGACCGGGGCGGCGCTGGCCGTCGGGCTCTCGCCGCCGGTCGTC
>JAWVFY010000297.1:0-5265 GCA_033855575.1 Solirubrobacteraceae bacterium | reverse complement strand
CAGGCCGCCGCTGGACACGACACGCTCGTGTGGGTCGTGGTCGCCGTGCTCGTCGGCGGGGCGATCCTCCTCCCCTCGCTCGGGCTGCTGTTCCGGCTCACCCTCACCGGCCGCTTCCAGATAGCCGAGGCTGCGCCTTCTGAGGTCGCGACGGGGCGACTCCGTCGCGGGCAACCGCGGCTGCTCGCGCGCCTGGCTGTCGCTTGCCTGATTGCCGGCGTCGGGCTGCTCAACTTCGCCGGCGCGTCGTGGGCGCACGCCGTCGGCGTCGTATGCCTGTTCGGTTTCATCGTCGCGGCATTCCTGGGCGTCGTCTCCCAATCCCTCCGTCCAGAGCAGGGGTGAGCATCGTGCTAGCGGTGTGCCGGGACGTGGAGACGGTGTGTCTTCGCTAGCGGTGTTGGACCGGGCAGCTCTCAAGAGCGCCGCACGCGCGGCGATCGTGATGCCGGCCGTGTTCGCGTTCGCGGACAAGGTGATCGGGAATCCGCAGACGTCGACCTTCGCGGCCTTCGGATCGTTCGCGCTACTCGTGCTGACCGAGTTCGGAGGGCCGCCCCGAACTCGCTTCCTGGCGTACCTCGGGCTTGGGTTCGTCGGCACCACGTTCATCACGCTCGGGACCCTCTGCTCCCGTAGCCCCTGGCTCGCCGCCGGCGCGGTGGCGGTCGTCGGCTTCGGCACCCTGTTCTCGGGCGTGTTCAGCGGCTATTTCTCTGCGGGCACGACGGGGGCCCTGCTCACGTTCATCCTCCCGGTGACGATTCCGGCGGCGAACACCGCGATTCCCGATCGTCTCGCGGGCTGGGGCCTGGCGACCGGTGCGGCGATCTGCGCGGTCATGCTCCTGTGGCCACAGCGACGAAGCGCCGACCTGCAGCGCAAGGCCGCGGCCGCCGTGCGCGACGTTGCCGATGTCCTGGACGCCGACGCGGCCCAGGTGACCGAACGCGGACGCGTCGCCCGCGAGGCGGTCGACAGCCTGGGCCGGCGTCTGCGCGGCGCCCAGATCCGCCCGACCGGTCCGACCGGAGTCATGGCTGCGCTCGCGTCGCTTCCAGACGAGCTCGACTGGCTTCTCTCCTTCGTCTCGCCGGTCGAGCCGGTTGCGCTCGACTTGGTCTGCACAGAGGACAGGGACGCGATGGCGGCGGCTGGCGCCGTGCTCCGTGCAAGCGCCGAAAGACTCGAGGGTCGCGACGTACGGCCCGATTTCGCACGGCTCGACGCAGCGCGTGACGGAGTCGCCCGGGCGCTGGTGCGACGACTCCCAGCGCTGCCTGAGGAGCCCGATGGTGCGGCGCCCGCGGCGCTGGGGGCGCCGTTCCGGATCCGGGCAGCGACGTACTCTGCCCGTCAAGTCGGGCTTTACGCTCTCCGTGTGACCGGTGCCGACGCACCGGCACTCGATGAGGCCGACCTCGGGAGTCGACCGCCGCGTGCCGCTTTGCAGGCGACGGGACAGGTCGCCCGCGAGCACGCCACGATCAGCTCCGTCTGGCTGCAGAACAGCGTCCGCGGCGCGGTCGGCCTCACGGTCGCCGTCTACATCGCGCAACGGACGGGTGTCCAGCACGGGTTCTGGGTCGTGCTCGGGACGCTCTCGGTGCTTCGGTCAAACGCGCTTGGGACCGGCTGGTCGATTCTCAGCGCCCTCGCCGGGACGGCGGTCGGGATCGTCGTCGGCTCGCTGCTCGTGATCGGCATCGGCACCAACGAGGGCGTCCTCTGGGGGGTGCTGCCCGTCTCGCTGCTGCTCGCCGCCTACGCACCGCGTGCTATCTCGTTCGCCGCAGGCCAGGCGGGCTTCACGGTTGTCCTGTTCGTTCTCTACAACCTGATCCAGCCCGTCGGCTGGAAGGTGGGGCTTGTCCGGGTCGAGGACGTCGCGATCGGCTTCGGGGTCAGCCTCGGGGTCGGGCTCCTGTTCTGGCCGCGCGGCGCTGGTGTCCTTCTGCGCAAGGACCTGGCCGCCGCGTATGCGCTCGGTGCCGACTACGTCGTCGCCACGGCCCGACAGGTCATCGCAGGTAGGGCGTCGGGGGAGGCAGCCCGCGCGGCCCGGGACGCCGACGGTGCTGTCGACCGACTCGATGACGCGTTTCGTCAATATCTCGCGGAACGCTCGACGACAGCGGTGAACGTAGAGGACATCGCGACATTGGTCGGCGGAGCATCGCGCGTGCGCCGCTCGGCGCAATCGCTCGCGTCGCTCGCACGCACGGCTGAGGGCGACGTCCGGCTCGAGCGATGCGGTCAGAACCTCGACCGCGAACTCGACGCTCTTCAGGCTTGGTTCGTCGCCTTCGGCTACGCATTGGTGCACGCCCGGCCGGCGCCCGCACCTCATATCCGCGACGCCGAGGGCAGCCGCAGGCTTCTTGCCTGCGTACGCGAAGCCGCCCGCGCCCGCGACCGGGATACGGTCAGCGCCGCGCTCGTCCTCTTGTGGGCGAGCCAGCACCTTGACAACCTCCGGAGTCTCGAGGCCCGCCTCGGCCACCACGCAGACGCAGCGGTTGCGGCGTCCCCTACCGGTGGAGCGCTACGGAAGCTGCGGCCATCCGTCGTGTGAAGTCGCCGCCGGGCGTTTCATATCGGAGGCGCTACATCTAGCGCGGCACGTGCTGCGTCAGCTCCACCACCTGCTGGAACGTCGGGCGGTTCTGGAAGGGGAACGGCGGGATGCTGATCGCGCTGGCGATCGTCGAGCGGTTCTGGTCATAGCAGGCGGCGTCGGCGTCCGAGGCGCAGTCGCCGAACCCGTAGAGCTCCTGCTTGGTGACCGCCAGGGCGGCGGCCAGCGTCCGCTGCAGCGCGGCGCGGCACTTGGACCTGCTGCCCCCGCCGCAGTACACGCGCGACCAGCGGCCGCGGACATGGGCCCGGTCGAACAGGTCGCGCAGGTCCTTCGAGACGAAGCCCCACCAGCCGTCGGCGAAGTCCGGCGCCGACGGGTCGGTGCCCTCGCCGTTGGGATAGGGCACCATCGCCTTGATCGCGTCGACCGCGGCCTTGCCGAGCGTGGGCTGGAACTCGGCGCTGACGAGCTTGGGATACCAGGCGTCCATGATCTGGATCGCGGCGCCGTACTCGTCCTTGCCGTCTTTGTCGAGGTCGCGGCGGTGCGCCCCGGCCACCGACCACGCCTTCAGCGTGTCCATGGCGTCGCGCAGCTTGGGATCGGTGATCGTCCCCATCGCCTTGGCGAGGATCGGCACCAGCTTGATGCCCCTGATGTCCTCGGTGGCCGGCTCCTCCATGGCCTGAACGAGCTGCTCGATCGTCATCTTCCTGGCGCCCGCCGTCGCCGCCTTGACGCGGTCGGCGATCAGCGCCGAGCGGTACATCGCCCCGAAGGTGAACTTGTCGTCGGCGGCGGCGAAGCCGGGCGCCTGCTTGTTGTTCCACGACACCAGGTAGGGCTGGTCGACGGCGTGCGGGCGCGCGTTGAGCGAGACGAGCTTCTCGGTGTGGGCCGTCGCGTTGAAGCCCTGCCAGTCGTAGCGGCCGGTGCCGAGGATCGGGAAGTCCGGCGAGGTCCCCTTCGCGCGCACGGGCAGCGCGCCCGACAGCTGATAGGCGATGTGGTCGGCGTCGATGTAGCCCCAGTTGAACAGGAAGTTGATCCCGCCGACGGCCTGGCGGAACGACTGCGGGTCGTGCACGAAGGTCGGGTCGTTGAGCTCGAAGAAGCCGATCGAGCTGTCGGCCTCGTGGAAGTAGGTGGTCCGCGCATGGACGAAGGCGACCTTGCGGCCGCCGACGGTCCCCCGCGCGTAGACGATCCCGTGCACGGTCCGCAACGCGGTCAACGTCTCGCTGCCCGGCGGCGTCTGATCGGAGGCGTTGGGCGTCCAGCTGTTGGCCTGGGTGAGCTTCTCCATCGCCCGGCACTTGCCCTTCCACAGGTAGTGCTCGTCGTCCTGGCAGAGCACCTCGGCGAAGGTGTCGATGTTGTCCGACGTCGCCGTGGTCGCGCTCCACGCGTAGTCGCGCCCGTGGCCGAGCTGGACCATCAGGTTGACGCCGGGGAACGCGGTGCCACGCGCGTCGAAGTGCGGCCCGTGCAGGTCCTCCTCCATCAGCACCTGCGGCACGTAGTAGCCGACCTGCGGCCCGAGCACCCCGATGGCGTGGCCGGTCGCGGACTTCGCCGCGCTGACCATCTCCCAGTTGGAGGCCAGCGGGTGGGCGGCGAACGAGCGGTGCAGCTGCGCGCCGAGCGAGCTCTTGTCGGCCCGGCCGGCGCTGCGGCTGAGCGCCGGGCCGTAGGCCACGTCGGACACCGAACCGGCGTCGGGAATCGCCAGCCCCGGCTTGGCGAACGCCGACGTCGTCTCGTACGGGAACCGCTGGCCGATCACGGTCGTCGGCGCCTCGGGGTCGTTCTTGGAGCGGAAGTCCGACCACGAGCGGCGGCCGGCGGTGGCGCCGAAGCGCTTGACCAGCGTGTTGAGCACCTGCGCCGAGCCGACCTCGTTCCCACCGCCCTTGCCGAAGATGCCGCCGACCAGCGACGCCTCGGCGATCACGTCGGTCCCGGTCCAGGGCTGCGGGACCTTGCCGAACGCCGCGTACTCGGCCGGCATCTTGTTCGGATCGAGGAGCGCCTCGTCGATGTAGGCGTTGATGCCCGCGACGAACGCGTTCAGGCGCGAGACGAGCTGCGTGCCCAGCGCGCCGTAGAGCTTGGGTGCCTGGTCGATCTGGGACTGCAGGTCGGCCTCGGTGTAGGGCGCGATCCCCCACTGCGTGCGATCCATCGCGCGGTTGCCGGCCGAGCCGCCGACGAACGACGACAGCGTCGCCCGCCCGGTGTGGCGCAGGACGTCGATGAAGAACAGCCGGTCCTCGGCGGCCGCGTAGCCTGCGCCGAACTCCACGTCCTCGTCGGTGTCACCGTAGATGTGCGGGACGCCGTAGGCCTTGTCGCGGATGATGGTCGTTCCGGGTCGCGGCGTCTCGGTCGAGGCGACGTCGGCGGGCTTGACCCCGAAGGTCGCGTCCTTGTAGTACTTGGCGATGTCGGCGTGCGTGAGCTGCGGCGACGCGTAGAGCAGGTTCTCGTAGAGCGGCAGCTGGTCGGTGAAGTGCGCCGGATAGGTCTTGTTCGCCTCGTAGGCCGCCAGCTGGAAGGCGTTGTCGACGCCGGCCTCGCCGGGCGGCAGGACGTTGCGGAAGCCGCCGGCGTCGTTGGTGCCGTAGGGCACGACGGCGGCCTGGGCGGACGCGGAGAGCAGCGCGGCGCCAAGCGCGGCGAGC
>JAWVFY010000296.1:0-6027 GCA_033855575.1 Solirubrobacteraceae bacterium | reverse complement strand
TCGTGGGCCAAGGACCGCGTGCACGACGCGCTGCCGGCCAGCGCGACCGGCGGGCAGGCCTGGGCGCTCAAGCGCATCCAGGGCGGCGACCAGACCTGCAAGGCCAACCAGGCGCTGCACGGCGAGGCCGTCGACCTGCTGGCCAAGACGCACGCCAACCGCTACTACGTCCCGAAGGTCGCCGACCCGCTCGCGCCGATCACCTTCGTCCACAAGATCAAGGCGCCGGTCTACCTGGCCTGCCAGTGGACCGACGAGCAGACCGGCGGCCACTGCGCCGACCTCGCGCCGCAGTTCACCGGTACCAGCCGCCGGTGGTTCACGTTCACCAACGGCACGCACATCGACTCGCTCGACCCCGCCACGTTCGTGCGCTGGTATGACTTCCTCGAGCTCTACGTCGCGCGGCAGGCGCCCCGTCTGACCGACGGGCAGAAGGCGCTGGCTCCGACCGTCTTCAAAGCCGCGATGGGCGTCGACGGCGTCCAGCTGCCCGACGACCCGATCCAGTCACAGCCCGACTACGCCAGCGCGCTGGCCGCCTTCCAGCAGCTCCCGCGCGTGCGCGTGCTGTTCGACAACGGCGCCGGCGGCTCGCAGCCCGGCTCGCCGGTCGCGGGCTTCGAGCAGTCCTTCGCCTCCTTCCCGCCGGCCGGGACCGCCGCGCGCTCCTGGTACCTGGGCGACGGCGGGACGCTGACCGACGCGGCACCGGCCGCGCAGGGCGTCGACGGGTTCACGTGGAACCCGACGGCCCGGCCGGCGACCGACTTCACCGGCAACACCGCCGGGGGGCCCAACGGCCTGTGGACCGCGACCCCGCCCTACGATTGGACCCAGAACCCCGACGGCTCCGCCCTGGCCTACGTCACCGCGCCGCTGACCGCCAACACCACGGTCGTGGGCCCCGGCGCCGTCCAGGCCTGGATCCAGTCCTCGGCCTCCGACGTCGACCTGCAGGCGACCGTCTCGGAGGTCCGCCCCGACGGCCTCGAGACCTTCGTGCAGAGCGGCTGGCTGCGCGCCAGCGCCCGCAAGCTCGACCCACGCAAGAGCACGCTGCTGGCGCCCGTCCCGAGCCTGACCAAGGCCGATGCCGCACCGCTGCCGAAGGGTCGCTGGACGAAGGTCGTCGTGCCGCTGTACTACGAGGGCCACGCCTACCGCGCGGGGTCGCGGATCCGCGTGACGATCAGCGCCCCCGAAGGCGATCAGCCGGTCTGGTCGTTCGGCTCGACGGTGCCGAGCGGGCCGGCCTCGGTGACCCTCGCGCGCTCGCCCTCGATGCCGTCGCGGCTCGTCCTGCCGGTGGTGGCGGGCGTCGCGGTGCCGACGCCGCTGCCGCCGTGCCCGGGGCTACGCGGCGAGCCGTGTCGCACCTACGTCCCGCTGACCAACCACGCGGGGGCCTAGCCACCCCGCTGCGCGGTCAGGCCGACGCGGGGTGCGCCTTGGCCCAGGCGATGATCGCGTGCGAGCCGCCGACCGCGGTGCCGTCGTCGAGCTCGAGGACCGGGACCATCGACGTGCCGGTCAGCTCCTTGGCCCGCTTGCGCCCGGCCGTCTGGTTGAACGGCATGTCGGGGAGCATGCCGAGGCCGTAGGACTTGGTGACCTCGGGGTGGTGGCCCGCCGCGGTCAGCGCATCGTGGGCGTTCTTGCACGGATGGCCGCCGGGCCGGGGCGAGGAGAACAGGCCGTAACAGACGTAGAGCTTCATGATGGGGCGAGCCTATTGGTCATCACCTTGACCGCGTCGGGATTGGCGTCGACGAGCACGTAGTGGCGGCCCAGCTGCGCAGCGACCGCGCCGAGCGTGCCACTGCCGGCGAAGAAGTCCAGGCACCAGCCCCCGGGCCGCGACGACGCCGCGACGATCCGCCGCACCACCGCCTCGGGCTTCTGCGTCGGGTAGCCGGTCTTCTCCCGGCCGGTGGTGTGGACGATCGTCGACCACCAGACCGACGCCGGCACCTTGCCGCGCGCCGCCTTCTCGGGCCCGACGAGCCCGGGCGCCATGTACGGCTCGCGCTCCACCTCGGTGGTATCGAACCAGTGGCGGCCGCGCTCGCGTACGTAGACGAGGATCGTGTCGTGCTTGGCCGGCCAGCGGTCCTTCGGCCGGCCGCCGTAGTCGTAGGCCCAGATCAGCTCGTTGAGGAAGTTGGGCTCGCCGAAGAGCTCGTCGAGCAGCAGCTTGACGCGGTGGGCCTCGCGGTGGTCGAGGTGGACGTAGAGCGTCCCGTGCTCGGCGAGTAGCTCGCGCGCCCGCTCCAGCCGCGGGCGCAGGAAGCCCAGATAGTCCTCGTGCGCATCCGCGTAGGACAGCGCGCCGCGGCGCTGGTGGCGGCCCGTGTTGAACGGCGGGTCCACGTAGATCAGGTCGAACGCCGCGTCGGGCAACCGCGCCAGCACGTCGGCGTTGTCGGCCTCGATCACCAAGTCGTCGTCGAGGGCCAGGCGTTCAGGGAGCGTTCCGCGCAGGACTTCCACGCCGCCGACCGTAGGTCATACTGAGCCTCCGTGGCTCGGCGACGTGCATTCGCCATCGCGGTGGCGGTCGTCGTCGTCGTGGTGGCCGTCATCCTGCTCGCGGGTGGCTCGGGTGGCCATCCGTTCGCGCCGTTCAGCGGCGGCGCGGGCGATCCGCTGGCCTACTCGCCGGCGCGGCAGGCCGCCGACGAGCGCCGGGCTGCGGCGGGCCTCGCGCCGGTGCTCTACGACAAGTCGCCGGGCGGGGTGGTGGCCACGGCCCGGCGCGTCGCGCACTGGCGGCCGCTCGTCGAGCGGGTGGCGCGAGCCCAGCGCCTGGACCCGGACATGCTCGAGGCACTGATCTTCCTCGAGAGCGGCGGCCGCGCCGACGCCCAGGCCAGCAGCGACCTCAACGGCGCCGCCGGGCTGACCCAGATCCTGGCCCAGACGGGCAGCGGCCTGCTGGGCCTGCACGTCGATGTCGCGGCGAGCACCCGCCTGACCCAGCGGATCGCTCGCGGCCAGAAGGTCGCGGCGAGCGTCAGGCAGCGCCGGCTCGTCGACCAGCGCTTCGACCCGGCGGCCGCGATCGCCGCAACCGGTCGCTATCTCGCGCTGGCGCGCAAGGACCTCGGGCGCGACGACCTCGCCTTCGAGAGCTACCACATGGGCATCGGCAACCTCCAGGGCGCGCTCCACGCCTACGGCGACATCGGCATCCCCTACGCGCAGCTGTTCTTCGACTCGACGCCACTGCGCCACGCCGCCGCCTGGACCCGCATCGCCAGCCTGGGCGACGACTCGTCGACCTACCTCTGGCGGCTGTTCGCGGCGCGCGACGTGATGCGCCGCTGGCGGGCGGATCCCGGGGCGCTGAGCCGACACGCCGCCGCGGTCCTGAGCCCCGCGCCCTCCGCGCCCGGCGGACCGCTCGTCCGCGTGGCCGCGCGGGATCTCGCCGCTGACGGCGTGCGCGTCTCGGCGCAACGGACCCTGATGCCCGCCGCCACCGCGGCCCTGCTGCGCTACGTCGGGATCGGCGTGCGGCGGATCGCCAAGGTCACGCCGCTCGTGGCGGGCCCGTCGCGACAGCTCGCGCTCGACGTGCTGCGCAGCTACCGCTCGCCGGCCCAGGCCCAGGCGTTTCAGTTCGCACTGGACCGGCTGACCGCGCTGGACGTGATCTCGTGGAGCCGCACGCCGGCGGTGATCCACATCCTCGTCTCCAACGCTGCGGAGAGCGAGCTCGCTCCCGCTCCCTAGAGCAGCGCGCGCACCTTCTGCACCACGTGCTCGGGCGTGATACCGAGCTTCTGGAGCACCTCCGCGCCCGGCGCCGACGCGCCGAAGCGGTCGATCGACACCGAGTCGTCGACCCACCGGCACCAGCCCATCGACACCGCCGCCTCGACCGACACCTTGGGCACGCCCGCCGGCAGCAGCGACTCGCGATAGGCGTCGTCCTGCTGCTCGAACAGCTCCCAGCTGGGCATCGACACCACGCGGGTCGGGACGTCGAGCTGCTCGGCCGCGGCGATCGCCACGCCCACCTCGGATCCGGTCCCGACGATGATCGCCTGCGGCGCGCCATCGGGCTCACGGATCGCGTAGGCCCCACGCGCCACGCCGTCCATCGCCTCGGCGAGCGTTCCGATCGGCTCCAGGTCCTGGCGCGACAGCACCAGGCAGGCCGGGCCCTCGAGGTCCTCGAGGATCACGCGCCACGCCGCGCTCGTCTCGTTGCCGTCGCCCGGCCGCAGGACGACGAGGCCCGGGATCGCCCGCAGCGCCGCCAGATGCTCGACGGGCTGGTGGGTCGGCCCGTCCTCGCCCAGGCCGACGGAGTCGTGCGTGAACACCCAGGCCACGCCGAGGCCGGTCAGCGCGCTCAGGCGGATCGACCCGCGCATGTAGTCGGCGAACTGCAGGAACGTCGAGCCGTAGGGCCGGACGACGCCGCCGTGCGCAGCGATCCCGTTGACCGTCCCGCCCATCCCGTGCTCGCGCACGCCGAAGAAGATGTTGCGCCCGCCGGGCTCGTTTCCGAAGCGGGCGTGGTGGCCGCCGGGGAACTCGGTCTTGGTCGACTCGCTGAGGTCCGCCGCGCCGCCCAGCATCGTCGGCGCGAAGTCGGCGAAGGCGGCCATCGCCTTGCCCCCGGCGTTGCGCGTCGCGATCTTCTCGTCGAAGCTCGGCAGCGCGTCGCGCAGGCCGGGCAGCGGGCGGCCGGGGTCCTGCCAGGCGAGGTCCCACTCGCGGGCGAAGTCCTCGTGGTCGCCGCGCCAGACGTCGAAGCGCTCCTGCCAGGCGGACTGCTTCTCGGCCCCGCGCTCGGGTGCGAATGCCTCGTAGACGCCCTCGGGGATCAGGAAGTGCGCGTCGGGATCCCAGCCCATCGCCTCCTTGGTCGCGCGCACCTCGTCCTCGCCCAGCGCGGCGCCGTGGGCCTTCGAGGTGCCCGACTTGTTGGGCGACGGGTAGCCGATGATCGACTTGACCCGGATGAGGGTCGGCTGGTCCTCGTTGTTCTGCCCGGAGCGGATGGCCCCGCGCAGCGCCTCGAGGTCGTTGGCGTCGCCGACCTCGAGCACCTGCCAGCCGTAGGCCTCGAAGCGCTTGCCGACGTCCTCGGACTCGAAGCTCAGCGACGTCGGGCCGTCGAGCGAGATGTCGTTGTCGTCGTAGAGGTAGACCAGCCGGCCGAGGCGCAGGTGGCCGGCCAGCGAGGCGGCCTCGGAGGCGATGCCCTCCATCAGGTCGCCGTCGGAGACGATCGCGTAGATGCGGTGATCCTGGACGTCGGCGCCGTAGCGCTCGCGCAGGAAGCGCTCGGCGACCGCCATGCCGACGCCGTTGGCGAAGCCCTGGCCGAGCGGCCCGGTGGTCACCTCGACGCCCGGCGTGACGTGGACCCGATCGCGCTCGGGATGGCCGGGCGTGAGCGAGCCCCACTGGCGAAAGCGCTTGAGCTCGTCGAGCGGGAGGTCGTAGCCGGAGAGGTGCAACGAGCTGTAGAGGAGCATCGACCCGTGGCCCGCCGAGAGCACGAACCGGTCGCGGTCGGGCCACTGCGGATCGGCGGGGTTGTGGTCCATGACCTCGGCGTAGAGCAGGTAGGCGACGGGGGCCATCGCCAGCGGCATCCCGGGGTGGCCCGAGTTGGCCTTCTGGACGGCGTCGATGCTCAGCGTCCGGATCGTGTCGATGCAGAGCTGCTCGGTGGCGGCGGCGGTCGCGGTCATCCTCGTAGGATGCCCACTCGTGGCCGATCGCGTTCATTGCTTCGTCGAGATCCCCAAGGGGAGCCGCAACAAGTACGAGTGGGACGAGGAGCTTCAAGCGATCAAGCTCGACCGGTTCCTGTTCAGCTCGGTCGTCTATCCCACCGACTACGGCTTCGTTCCCGACACGATGGGCGAGGACGGCGATCCGCTCGACGCCATGGTGTGCGTGAGCGAGCCGACGTTCCCCGGCTGCATGATCCCGGTGAAGGTCATCGCGCTGTTTCGCATGCGCGACGAGAAGGGCATCGACGACAAGGTCGTTTGCGTG
>JAWVFY010000295.1:0-3313 GCA_033855575.1 Solirubrobacteraceae bacterium | reverse complement strand
GCCACCGATGCCGCGCCCCACGGGGGGCTGGCCATGGGGCTGAGCGAGACGAACCCGGACTTCTTCTGGCACGGGCGCGACGTCGGCCCGCTGTCGCCATGGCGCGACAAGGCGGAGGCGCTCAAGCCGACGCTCTACCGCCTCGCCGTCGACTGGTCGTCGCTGCAGCCGACGGCCGACGCGCCGATCCAGTGGTCCAAGCACTCGGACGGGTGCATGCGCAGCCTGCCGCCCTGCCAGCCGTACGACGGCATCCGCGACACCCTGCGTGCCCTGCGCTCCCAGCAGAGCACCGGGGACGGCTACGCCGCGATGGTCGTCATCTACGGCGTCCCGGACTGGGCCTCGGTTCCCGCCTCCGGCTGCGAGCGCGCCGACATCGGGCCGCGCTCGCGGCCGATCACCGCCGAGGGCCTGCGGGCCTATCGCCGGCTGGTGGCGTCGCTGCAGGACCTCGCGCAACGCGAAGGCGTGACGATCCGCTGGTGGAGCCCGTGGAACGAGCCCAACGGCCCGTTCTTCATCAGCCCCCAGCGCGTGAGCTGCTCGGGGAGCTCCCAGGCGCTGGCGCCGGCGGTCTACACGCGCCTGGCCCGAGCGATGCGTGCCGAGCTTCGCCCCGGCCAGGAGCTCGTCGTCGGCGAGCTCGCGGGCCTCGAGAACCCCCGCCTCTACGGCACGTCGATCTCGGAGTTCTTCGGCGCGCTGCCCGACGACGTCGTCTGCGGGGCGGACGTCTTCGCCCAGCACGCCTACGCCAAGCGCGGCGACCAGGCCGATGACCCCGGCGCCGTCGGCCAGCTCGAGCAGGCCCTCGACCGGCGCCCATGCACCCGCGGAAAGCCGATCTGGGTGACGGAGACCGGCGTCGGAGGCCCGCACGTCGGGGACCAGCGCTCAGCCGACGACGCCAGCGTGCGCGCCGACTGCCGTGCGCTGAACACCGCGCTGCGCCGCTGGCGCGACGACCCGCGCGTGGACGCCGCCTTCCAGTACACGTTCCGCGTCGATCCCGTCTTCCCGGTCGGCCTCGTCGACGAGCGATTCACCAAGACGTGGCCCGCCTACGACCTGTGGAAGGCGTGGGGCGGAGGCCGCAGCCCGAACGGCCCGGCGCCGCCGCTGCCCGAGTCCTGCGCCGCGGGCGCCGGTTGACCGGCTGACGGGGATGGTCGACGATGCGGGCGTGTCGGGCGGGGGGGAAAAAAAGGACACCCTGACCGTCCACGTCCGCCTCGCCGGGCGCCTGGGCCCGGGCCGGCAGGCGGTGCGCCTGGCGGCCGGCGGGACGGTCGCCGACCTGCTCGCCGCCCTCGCTCCCGGCCTCGGGCTCGAGCCGGAGCGGCTCGCCGGGGTCGCCGTCGCCGTGGCGGGCGAGGTCGTGGGGCGCGACCGCCCCCTGCGGGACGGGGAGGCGCTCGTGCTCGTCCTCCCCGTCGCGGGCGGCTGAGTGCCGGCTACGCCGGCTCGCCGTACTGCTCGCGCGCCGGGCCGTCGAGGCCGCGGGCTGCGAGCGCGTCGACCGGCGCGCGGAACGTGACCTGGACCACGCCCGGCGCGCGGCCGATCTCGATCGCCCCGCTGATCGTCGCCCGGTTCATGACCTCGGGCACCTCCATGCCGAGCACGGCGGCCGCCCGGCCCAGGCCGTTCTCGATGGCGGTGTTGAGGTCGGGGCCGCTCCCGACGAACGACACCGGGAGGCCGTCCTCCACCGCGCCGCCGCCATAGCGTCGCGCCAGCGCCTCCGCGGCCGTGCGCTCCCCTGCCGTGAGCGGCCGCGCGAGGAACGGCAGGTCCTCGGCGACCGGGAAGAGGATCGGGCCGTCGAGGTCCAGGCCCTTGACCACGGACACCTGGAGCGTGACGGTCCCCGCGACGTCGGCCGTGTGCCCGGCGATCTCGCCGTCGCCCTGCATGGCGTGCATGTCGCCGAGGTACACGCCCCCGCCGGGGACCTTCACGGGGCAGACGAGGATGGCGCCCGCGCGGACGGCGTTGATGTCGAGATGCCCGTCGGTGCGGGCGGCGAGCTGCTCGGCGGTGACCGCGCGACTGTGCGGCGCTCCCACGAGGAACGCCCCGAAGTCGCCGGCGTTGTGGGAGTCCGGCAGGTCGATCCCGGGCATCGTGCCGAGCTGCCCCATGAACGGCCGCATCCGGGCCACGACGCCGACGAGATCGGACGGCGCGAAGAGGAGGATCGGGTTCTGCACCGACCTGGCGGGCAGCGCCGCGGTGTGCCGGGCGTCGTGCGCGAAGGTTTCGGCCTGGGCGCCGGTGACCGTGACGCCGAGCCGTCGTGCGTCGTCGAAGGCCATCGTGTAGCCGTTGGTGAAGGCGAACGGCGCCGCGGGTGCCCCGCACTCCGCGCACCGCACGCTGTCCTGGCCGATCCCGTCCACGACGGTGGCCTCGTCCTCGGCGCCGCATTGCGCACAGACCTTGGCGCAGTACGGGTCGCCGTTGAAGCGGCCCTCGATCGTCCGGTCGTTGCCCGACGCGGTCGCGACGGACGTGACGTCGATCGCGCGGATCCGGATGGCGATGGCGTCGCCGATCTCGGCGCCCTCGACGTTGACGGGCAGCGTCACCTCATGGCCGCCCTTGATGGCAGGGGTGATCATCGGCCCCCAGCATCCGGGCGCGGTATTGGCCACGATGTGGCCGCCGTCGCGCACGGTTCCCAGGACCTCGGCGCTCGGGCCGATGATGCCGTCGCAGAAGCGATCGACGTAGACGGTCTCCGCGGCGGTCGAGACGCCCGCGGGCTGCGGCGTGGTCGTGGCCATGGCAGTCCTCCTTCGAATCGGGTCGGGTCGGTGGGGTCGGTCGTGTCGAGCCTACGCCTCGCGTTGACGCTTCGTTGACGGCGCGCTGACGGCCCGGCGAGAGCCTGCCCCGGTCAACCCAGTCCCAAGAGGAGAAGACGCCATGGCTGCCACGCCCGCCATCGACGAGGCCAAGCTCGAGGAGTTCATGGGGCAGTTCGTCCGGGACATGGGCGCCTGCGCCACGGCCCCGCTGGTCCTGATCGGCGACAAGCTCGGCCTCTACAAGGCGATGGCCGACGGCGCGGCCGTCACGCCGGCCGAGCTCGCGCAGCGCACCGGCTGCCGCGAGCGCTACCTCCGCGAGTGGCTGTGCCAGCAGGCGGCCAGCGGCTACGTCGAGTACGACCCGGACGGCGAGACGTTCCGCCTGCCGCCCGAGCAGGCGATGGCGCTGGCCGACGACGACAGCCCGGCGTTCATACCAGGGGCGTTCCAGCTGCTGGCGGCGATGATCAAGGACGAGCCGCACATCACCGAGC
>JAWVFY010000294.1:0-5288 GCA_033855575.1 Solirubrobacteraceae bacterium | reverse complement strand
GGGCGATCTACTCCCAGGACGGCTCGCTGGCGGCGCACTTCGAGTTCACCATCGCCGTGACCGCCGAGGGGCCGCGGGTGCTGACGCCGTGGCACCTGCACAACGGCGCCGGCTCGTCGGATTCCTGAGCGAATCGAAGGCCCGCGAACCTTTGCTAATCTGGCTGGTCGCGCCTGCGCGCCCATTTTTGGCTGCGCGCGGTGCTGAATCGCCCTCTTTCCGGAAGGAATCATGAAGGTCCGACCTTCGGTCAAGCCCATGTGCGAGAAGTGCAAGATCATCCGCCGCCACGGAGCGGTCCTGGTCATCTGCTCGAACCCGCGCCACAAGCAGAGGCAGGGGTAGCGGCATGGCACGCATCGCCGGCATCAACATCCCGCTCAACAAGCGCGTCGAGGTGGGGCTGACCTACATCTACGGGATCGGCCGCTCGACCTCCAACGAGCTGCTCTCGGAGCTGAACATCAGCCAGGACACCTACGTCCGCGACCTCACCGAGGACGAGGTCGGGCGCCTGCGCGACCTCATCGACCAGAAGCTGATGGTCGAGGGCGACCTGCGCCGCGAGCGCAGCCAGAACATCAAGCGCCTGATGGAGATCGGCTGCTACCGCGGCCTGCGCCATCGCCGCGGCCTGCCCGTCCGGGGCCAGAACACCAAGACCAACGCGCGGACCCGCAAGGGCCCCAAGCGGATGTCGGTCGCCGGTAAGAAGAAGGCGGGCAAGAAGTAAGTGCCCGCTCCCAAGCGTCCCGCCCGCGGCCGCCGCAAGCCGAAGAAGAACATCCCGATCGGCCAGGCCCACATCAAGACCAGCTTCAACAACACGATCGTCTCGCTCAGCGACCGCGAGGGCAACGTCATCGCGTGGGAGTCCGCCGGCGGCGCCGGCTTCAAGGGCTCGCGCAAGTCGACGCCGTTCGCCGCGCAGGTCACCGCCGACGCCGCCGCCCGCAAGGGCATCGAGCAGGGCCTCCAGAAGGTCGAGGTCTTCGTCAAGGGCCCGGGCTCGGGCCGCGAGACCGCAATCCGCTCGCTCCAGGCCGCCGGCCTGGAGGTCACCGGCGTCAAGGACGTCACGCCGCAGGCCCACAACGGGTGCCGGCCGCGCAAGAGGAGGCGTGTCTAGCCATGGCTCGCGATACCGGAGCCCAGTGCAAGCAGTGCCGCCGCGAGGGCCAGAAGCTGTTCCTCAAGGGCGAGCGCTGCCTGACCGACAAGTGCGGCGTCGAGCGCCGGGCCTACCCGCCGGGCGATCACGGCCGCGGGCGCCAGAAGCAGTCCGAGTACCGGGTGCAGCTGCGCGAGAAGCAGAAGGCCCGCCGCTACTACGGGGTGCTCGAGAAGCAGTTCCGCCACTACTACGAGAAGGCGTCCGGCCAGCCCGGGATCACGGGTGAGAACCTGCTGAACCTGCTCGAGCGCCGGCTCGACAACGTCCTGGTCCGCCTCGGCTTCGCCGCCTCGCGGCGCCAGGCCCGCCAGCTCATCCGTCACGGTCATTGGACCGTCAACGGCCGCCGTGTCGACATCCCGAGCTACCAGGTCCGAGAGGGCGACGTCGTCGCCGTCAAGGCGGGTACGCCGGCCGACGCGATCATCCGCGACGCCACCGAGCTGACCGCTCAGGTGCCGGCGTGGCTGCAGGCCGACCACGACGCGCTCACCGCCAAGGTGCTGCGCAAGCCGGAGCGCGGCGAGATCGCCGCTCCGGTGCAAGAGCAGCTCATCGTCGAGCTGTACTCCAAGTAGTTCTCACAACCGAGCCTTGAACCCGGGTGGGCGCCGTGCCGGCCCACCGGGGAATGACCAGACAGGACCCTCTCCACATGCTCGACTTCCAAGTCCCCCGCATCTCCAGCGAAACCGTCGAGGACACGCGCGGCTCGTTCACCATCGAGCCCCTCGATCGCGGGTTCGGCTACACCTTCGGCAACTCCCTGCGCCGCGTGCTGCTGTCGTCGCTGGCGGGCGCCGGCGTCACCAGCGTCCGGATCGAGGGCGTGGCCCACGAGTTCTCGACGATCAAGGGCGTCACCGAGGACGTGACCGACATCGTCCTGAACCTCAAGGGCATCGTCTGCCGGATGCACTCCGACGCGACCGAGGTCGAGGCCCCGCTCGTCGTCACCGGCCCGGGCGAGATCACGGCCAAGGACATCGACCTGCCGTCGGGCGTCGAGATCCTCAACCCCGATGCGCACATCGCGACGCTCGAGAAGAAGACCAAGCTCGAGATGTACATGACGATCGGCCGTGGTCGCGGCTACCGCCCGGCGGAGGACAACAAGTCCCCCGACCAGCCGATCGGCGTCATCCCGATCGACTCGATCTTCTCGCCGGTCCGGCGGGTCGCCTACGCGGTCGAGCCCGCCCGCGTCGGCCAGCGCACCGACTACGACAAGCTGACGCTCGACATCGAGACCGACGGCTCCGTCGAGCCGCAGGACGCGCTGCGCGAGGCGGCCGAGATCCTCATCGCGCACCTGAAGATCTTCACGGATGCCGAGATCGCACCGATCGGCGGCGGCGTGACGCAGCTCGACGCCAACGGTCACGGTCCCGCTCAGGTCGGCGGCGGCGGTGGCGCGGGCGGCGCCGTGACCCAGCCCGGCGGCCCGATGCACGACATCCTCATCGAGGAGCTCGAGCTCGGGGTGCGCTCCTACAACTGCCTCAAGCGCGCGGGCATCCAGACCGTCGGCGACCTCATCACCAAGAGCGAGGGCGAGCTGGCGGCCATCCCGAACTTCGGCAAGAAGTCGATCGACGAGGTCGTCGAGACGCTGCATTCGCGCGGGCTCGACCTCCGCGGCGAGTAGGCAGGAGGATCGGCAGATGCGCCACCAGAAGCAGCGGGGCAAGCTCAGCCGCGACAGTGCCCATCGCAAGGCCCTCATGAAGAACCTCTGCAAGGAGGTCATCGAGCACGAGCGCATCAAGACCTCCGAGGCCAAGGCCAAGGCGGTCAAGCCCGAGCTCGAGAAGCTGATCACGCTGGCCAAGCGCGGCGACCTGCACGCCCGGCGCCAGGCGCTGTCCACGCTGGGCCAGGACAAGTTCGCCGTCCACAAGCTCTTCGAGGAGGTCGCGCCGCGCTACGCGGGGCGCTCGGGCGGCTACACCCGCATCCTCAAGCTGGGCCCCCGTCGGAGCGACTCGACGGAGATGGTCTTCCTCGAGCTGGTCTAGCTCGAGGAGGCACCCTGCTGAGCCAGGCTCTGCAGGTCGAGGACGTCCCGAGGCGCCGTGATGTGCACCGGGGCGTCGTAGCGCGAGAGCCGGAGGTCGGAGCGGCGGGTGGTGTCTGGGCCGCTCGAGGTGCAGCGCGGATCGTTCGTGCCGCCGGGGCGCTCGGGGCCGGTCTGCAGCACCCGGACCGGTAGCGGCCGCCCGCGGGCGGCGATGAACAGCCGTCCCGGCGACGACCCCGGTGCATCGCCCGCCGACACGAGGATCCGGACCGGCCGGCCGAGGAAGGTGGTGGTTCCGGCGCTGCGGATCGTGCCTGTGTTGACGGTGGCGCAGTGGGCGAGGGTCTGCGGCGAGAGCTGTCGCGACAGGTCGAGGGTGGCCTTGTCGGCGGGCACCTTGACCCAGTGGCCCGCCAGCCTGCCGGCGATGGCCGGCGTGGTCTGGTGGGCCAGCCAGAACCGGCGCGTCGCCCGCAGGTAGAGATCGCGGCCGATGAGGAGGATCCGCGCCGCCGCGCCCTGCTGGGTGAGGGTGAGGTCCAGCGACCCGTTGGCGGTGACGTCGCCGCTCAGCGTGGTCCGGCCGTCGGCGGCGAGCTGCGTGCCGGCGACGTGAAAGCTCCTGATGCTCCTCAGCGCCGCCTGGACGTTCGCGAGCTCCTGTTGCGGGCTGCCCGCGGCGGCCATCGGGGTGGTGGTGGCCGTACCGCCGTGGCCACCCGAGCCACAGGCGGCCAGCGCGACGGGGGCGAGCAGGAGCGAGAGCACGCGTGCGGGGGGCATGGGCCGGTCGTTCCCCGTGGTCGAGCGGGCGATGCGCAGCCGGTAGCGTGTGAGCATGGCCGACCACGGGATCCCCGCGTCGTACCTGACCCTGCAGGCCGGCACGCCGGTCTTCGCCGCCGGCGACGAGCAGATCGGCACGGTCGAGCACGTGCTGGCCATCCCCGAGGAGGACATCTTCGACGGGCTGGTCCTCGACACGCCGCACGGCCGCCGCTTCGCCGACGCGCCGTTGGTCGACGAGATCTTCGAGCAGGGGGTCGTGCTGAACATCTCCGCCGCCGAGGCGGCCACGCTGCCCGAGCCCAGCGAGAACCCGGCGACGCTGTCGGCCGGGCCCGACGACACCGTCCCCAGCGGCCTGAGCGACAAGCTGCGCCGTGCCTGGGACATGGTCTCGGGCAAGTACTAGCGCTGCGGCGTGCGCTTGCCGGCGATCGCGGGGTGACGACCCGCCTCGACATCGAGTACGACGGCACGCGGTTTGCCGGCTGGGCGCGGCAGCCGGGCCGGCGGAGCGTGGAGGACGAGCTCGAGCGAGCGCTGGCGACGGTGCTGCGCGAGCCGGTGAGTCTCACGGTGGCCGGCCGCACCGACAGCGGCGTGCACGCCTGGGGGCAGGTGGCGTCCTATCGCCACGAGGCCGTCGACCCGCGCCGGCTCAACGCCCTGCTGCCCGAGGACGTGGCGGTGCGCGCCGCCACCCCTGCTGCCGACGGGTTCGACGCTCGCCGCGACGCGGTCTCGCGCACCTACTGCTACCGGGTGCTGCAGCGCCCCGAGCGGTCGGTCTTCCTGCGTGACCGAGCGCTGTGGTGGCCCCGGCCGGTGGACCGCGAGGCGCTGCACGCGTGCGCCGCCGCCCTGCCCGGGGCGCGGGACTTCACCGCGTTCACGCCGACCGAGACACGCCACAGCCGCTTCACGCGAGACGTGGTCGACGCGCGCTGGCGCGAGGACGGCGACCTGCTCGAGTTCTGGATCACCGCGGACACGTTCATGCGCCACATGAACCGCATCCTCGTCGGAACGATGCTCGACGTGGCGCTCGGGAACCGGTCGGTCGAGGACTTCTCCGCGCTGCTCGAGGGTGCTCCGCGCAGCGCCGCCGCGCTGACCGCGCCGGCCCACGGGTTGGCGCTTGCCGCCGTCGCATATGCCGCTCAGGCAACCGGCGAGCCGGGCGCAAGCGCCACGTAGGCTTCCCGCCCATGCGTCGCCTCCCGGCCCTGCTCACCGCGGTCTTCCTCGCCGCGCTGGCCGCCGTGCCCGCTTGCGCCGGTGCGGCGGTCACCGGGTTTCACTCCGTCC
>JAWVFY010000293.1:0-3582 GCA_033855575.1 Solirubrobacteraceae bacterium | reverse complement strand
GCGTGGACCGACGGCCGGGCGCGCGCCGCGTTCAATTCGGGCTAGCCAGGGGTGCGGGAGGCCGCCAGGTGGCGGTGCAGGGTGACCGAGCGGCCGAGGTCGTCGGCGAGCGCGCCAGGTGGCTCGGTGTCACTTGACCGGCCCGCGCCATCGCGTCTATGGCCGGACCCTCGTGGCTGTCCTGACTTTCGGTCGTCCAGCGACCAGAAGTCAGGACGACAGACCGCCACGTGACAGCACCGCGCCGGGTCCGAGCCGCCAGCTCAGGCAGCTCACCCAGAGCGTCCGAGCGCGGCCAGCAGCTCCGGCGCCGGCGGCCCGGGATGCAGCACGTCGCCGACCACGAGCGTCGGCGTCGTCACGATCCCGGCGCGCATCGCCTCGCGAACGTCGCGCGCCACCCGCTGCGCCACGGCGTCGGAGCGGCGGTCGGCGTCGAAACGCTCCACGTCGAGGCCGAGGTCGGCCACCCGTTGCCACAGGTGCGGGTCGGCGAGTCGGCCGGGGTCCTCGTAGAGCGCGTCGTGGAAGGGCCAGAACGCGTCCTGGAGCGCGACGGCCTCGGCGGCGTGGGCCAGGGCCTGCGCACGCGGGTGGCGAGCACGCAGCGCGAAGTGCCGGAAGGCCAGCCGCAGCGATACGCCGGCCAGCCGGGCGTGGGCCAGCGCGCAGTGCGGGCAGGCGAAGTCGCCGTAGAGGATGACGAGCGGGGCGCCCGCCGGCCCGCGCACGTGGTCGTCGTCGCGCAGCTCGGGCACCGCGGCGGAGCGCAGGTCTCCCATGCCGTCAGTATCCCCCGCCGCGGGAGAGCGACGGTCAGGAAGCGGCGACGGCGAGCCCGTCGAAGATCAGGTTCGCCCCGGGCAGCTCGCCCGGCGACTCGGCGAGATGGCTGTACTGCACGACCCCGCGCGGGTTGACGATGACCAGCGCGCGGTTGGTCATGCCGCCCGGCTCGAAGTAGGCGCCGAAGGCCCGGGCGGTGGCGCCCTTGGGCTCGAAGTCCGACAGCTGCGGGATCGTGACGTTCAGCGACTCGCGAAACGCCTTCTGGGAGTAGCTCGCGTCGGTCGAGACGCCGAAGATCCGTGCGCCCTGCGCCGTGATGTCGGGCAGGACCTCCTCGTAGACCTGGAGCTGGTCGGTACAGACCGGGCTGAAGGCGAACGGGTAGAAGACCAGGACCGTCGTCTGGCCGAGCAGGTCCTCGCGTGTGAACTCGTCGCCGCCCTCGGTGCGCAGCGTGAACTCCGGCACGGGCGTGCCGGGTTCGAGGATGCTCACCGGCGGAGCCCGAGCTCCTTGATCAGGGCGCGGTAGCCCTCGAGATCCTTCTTCTGGAGGTAGTTCAGCAGCCGGCGGCGGCGGCCGACGAGCATCAGGAGACCCCGGCGCGAGTGGTGGTCCTTCTTGTTGGTCCGCAGGTGCTCGGTGAGGTCGTTGATCCGCTGCGTGAGCAGGGCGACCTGGACGCGGGTGTTGCCCGTGTCCTTCTCGTCGACGCCGAACTGCGTGACGATCTCTTGTGTGCGCTCGGTGGTCAGCGTGGTCATGCGACGCAGGAGACTAGCAATCAGACCGTCAGGCGCTGGACGTCTTCGACGTCGGCCGCCATCTGCTCGACGAGCGCCTCCACCGAGGAGAACCGGCGCTCTCCGCGCAGCCGCTTGAGGAACTCGACCTCGATCCGCCGCCCGTACAGGTCGCCCTCCCAGTCGACCAGATAGGCCTCGATCAGCTCGCCGCGCCCGGACTCGAACTGCGGCCGGACGCCGACGTTGACCGCGGCGGGCACCGGCGCAGCGCCGTCGGCGGTGACGCGGCAGGCGTAGACGCCGTGACCGGGGGCGATGTACCCGTTGGGCGGGATCAGGTTGGCGGTCGGGAAGCCGAGCTCGCGGCCGCGCTTGTCGCCGTGGACGACCTCGCCGGCCACCGCGAACGGGGCCCCGAGCAGGCGGCCGGCGTACTCGACCGCCCCGCCGAGCACCAGGCCGCGGATGTGGCTGGAGGACACCACCTCCCCGTCGATCTCGAGCAGCGGCTCGATTGCGACCTCGAAGCGCCCGTCGGCTCGCAGCAGCGCCGTGTCGCCCTGGGCCCGGTGGCCGAAGCGGAAGTTCTCGCCCACCGCGACGCGCTCGGCTTCGAGGCGCCCGACGAGGATCTCGTCGATGAACGCCTCGGCGCTCTGGGCGGCGAACTCGTGGTCGAACGGGATCACCACGAGCTCCTCGACGCCCTCGGACGCGATCAGCCTGGCCTTGCGCTCGAGCGTCGTCAGCAGCTTGGGCGCGGCGTGGGGCGCCACGACGGCCACCGGGTGCGGTTCGAAGGTCAGGACGGTGTCGCTGCCGGCGATCACCCGGCGGTGCCCCAGGTGCACGCCGTCGAACGTGCCGACGGCGACGCGGCGCGGGCGCGATCGGACGTCCTCGAGCGCGAGCATCTTCACCCGCGCAACCCTAGGGCTCGGCGACTGCTCGGGCTCTGCTGCTCAGCCCGGTCCGGTCAGCGTCCACGCACCGAGGCGGTGGCCGACACGTAGGCCTTCTTGGACGCGGTCGCGGTGTGGCGGTGGGCGGACACGGCGATCACCGCGACACCGCGGGCGTTGGTCGTCGCCTCCCGGCCGGCGACGCGCACGGTCGCGCCGGCGACGGGGTCGCCGGCGTCGGTCACCTCGAACCTGGCGCGCCGCCCGCTGTGGGCGGTCAGCGTCAGGCCGGGGTAAGACTGGGCGTGATAGAGCGCGACGCCGGCCCCGCTCGCCGCGGTTCTGACGATCGCATCGACGCGGTCCGCCTGGCCCGAGAGATCCAGCTGGTACGTGGCGTCACCCGGAGGCGCGGGCACGGTGACCGTGGCGCCGAAGACCGTCCCGGCGGGATTCGACCGGCGCAGGCGAAGGCTGCCGTTCTGCATCCATCCGGCCCACAGGCGCCCGCCGGGCGCGGCGGCAAGGGCGAGCTGCTGCTTGAAGGACGAGCCCCCCGCGAGCGTCGCGGCGCTCGGGGCCCCCGTGCGCCAGACATGGACCGCACGCCGGTTGCCGTCGGTCGACAGCATGTAGAAGCCGCCGCCGACGCGGGCCACCATCGGCACCCGCGTGTTGGCCGGGCAGTACGTCTCGGGCACTCCGCCCACCGTCACGGTCGAGCCCGGCATCAGGACAGCGGGGCCGGCCGGAGCGCCCGAACTCGGCGCGACCGCCTCGACGTAGACCCCGTTGGGCCCCTGCACGTCCGTGCACCAGGCAACCAGGACCGATCCGAGAGCGTCGGCGGCCAGGCTCTGGTCGGTCCCCAGGCCGTACCCGCGTTGCGCGGGCACGCCGTTGTCGAGCCCGGCATGCACGACCGTCTCCTCGCCGGCGTACCACGCCTCCACGAAGCTCGAGCCGATGGCCACGACGGCGGCGTCGCGCGAGCTGGCGAAGTCGCCCGAGGCGATCGCGCGAGGCGCGAGAGCCCACGTGCGGCCGGCGTCGCCGCTGGTGGCCAGGTCGAGACCCTCGGACGGATCGCCCGTGGTGGTGGTCTGGCTGCCGCTGAAGAACGCCGCCAGCGCGCTGCCCTGGGC
>JAWVFY010000292.1:0-4301 GCA_033855575.1 Solirubrobacteraceae bacterium | reverse complement strand
GCTCGCGCGCGACGATCTCCACGCGCTCGGCGGGGTCGAATCGCGCGTCGTGCAGCAGCGCCGTCGCCCCGCCGATCCACGGCGCGATGAAGACGTTGCGCGCCGACTTGCTCCAGCCGCTGGCGGCCGTGCACCAGACGAGGTCGCCCGCACGCGCGTCGAGCCAGTGCTCGGCCTGCAGGCGCTGTCCGGCCAGGTAGCGCTGCCCGTGGAGCACGGCCTTGGGCTCGCCGGCGGTGCCCGACGTGAAGGTGATCAGGCACGGGTCCTCACGGACGAGCTCGACGAACGGCGGGACGTCACCGTCGTAGAGGCCCTCGTCACCGATCAGGAGCACCAGGCCGTCGGCACGGGCGGCCTCGAGCTCTGAACGGTTGCGCTCGTCGGCGAGGATGACCTTGGGCCGTGCCACGTCGATGCGCAGCGCCAGGTCCTTGGCCCGCAGCTGCTCGGTGCAGGGCAGGACGACCGCGCCGATGTGAAAGCACGCGACCATCGCCTCGACCCACTCGGGCCGGTTGCCGATCAGCGTCATCACGACGTCGCCGGGCCCGACGCCCCGTTCGACCAGATGGCCGGCCAGGCGCGCCGAGCGGTCGGCGACACGGCCGAAACTGTGCTCGCGTCGTGCGCCGTCGTGCGCCAGCTCGACCATCGCCAGGCCCTCGGGCGACGCGGCGTGGACCACCTCGCGCGCGAAGTTCACGACGGCGGCGGCGGGGGGGTCGGGTCGGGCGCGGGGGCGGGCGTGGGCTCGGGCGGGGGGACCGGCTGCGGCGTGGGCTTCGGGCCGGGGAACTTCCCGGGGGCCGCGTAGGGCAGCGCCCGGCGCAGGAAGTGCGCCAGGCCGCGCGCCCCGCCGGGGCCGAGGTGCAGGCCGTCGGGCGCGAACCAGCCGCTGCGGTAGCGCGTGTAGCGCACCCAGTCGAGGACCAGGACGCGCGTGGGGTGCAGGCGGCCCGCCCGGCGCATGTGCTCGGCGTCGGCGCTGCCCCCGCCGCCCACCTCGCGTGGGGTGACCAGCACGAGGACGCGCGTCGGCCCGATGAGGTGCAGCGTCCCGGCGATCTGCGCGCGGGAGACGGTCCAGTCGGCGCCCAGGAACATGACCACCTCGTGGGGCAGGGTCCCGCGGCGCTTGTGGGCGCGCACGACCGCCTCGCCCTCGGTCCACTGGCGGCAGCCGTGGGTGTCGACCTCGAAGCCCTGGCGCGCGACGTTGGGGATCGCGCCGAGCAGGACCGAGTCGCCGACGATCAACGGGGCCCGGAAGGGCCCGAGCCGCTTGGTCGGCTGCGAGGTCTCGACGTTGCCGCACGACGCGAGGGCGGCCGAGGCACCGGCGCCCGTCGCGATCGCGGCGCCGGCCAGCACGGCGGCGAAGGTCAGGCGACGCGACGACACCCGGGGCAATGTAGCCGCCGACCCGGGATGCCCGGAGCCGTCGCTACCCTACGCGCGCTTCCTCGGAGGCCGGGTCCCTCATGGTCTTCCCAACGATCGAGTTCGCGGTCTTCTTCCCGCCCGTGCTCGCCCTCTCGTGGGCGCTGATGCCCCGACCCTGGGCCTGGAAGCCGTTCATCCTGGCGATGAGCTACGTCTTCTACGCGGCGGCCAACCCGAAGTTCTGCCTGCTGCTCGGCGGGGTCACGCTGGCCAACCAGGCGGGCGCGACGCTGGTCGATCGCACCGGCAGCGAGCGGCGCAAGACCGCCATCACGGCCGTGGTCGTCGCGCTGGACCTCCTGGCCCTGGGGGTGTTCAAGTACTACGGCTTCTTCGCCCAGGACCTCGACAACCTGCTGTCCTCGGTGGGCCTCGGGCTGGGTCTGCCGTTGACGACGATCGCGCTGCCCGTCGGCCTGAGCTTCTTCACGTTCCAGGCGATCTCCTACATCGTCGACGTCCGCCGCGGGCTCTGCGAGCGGGCCAAGACGATCGACGTCGCGCTGTACCTGTCGTTCTTCCCGCACCTGGTGGCCGGCCCGATCGTGCGCGCGCGGGAGTTCCTGCCGCAGCTCGCGACGCCGCGCGACCCGCAGGACGTCGCGGTGGGCAGCGGCGTGTTCCTCATCTGCCTGGGCCTGGTCAAGAAGGTCGTCCTGGCCGACCTCATCGCCCGCCAGGTGGTCGATCCGGTCTACGCGGTCCCCGAGGCCTACGGCGCCCCGGACGTGCTGCTGGCGCTCTACGGCTACGCGGCCCAGATCTACTGCGACTTCTCGGGCTACACCGACATCGCCATCGGCCTGGCGCTGCTGATGGGCTTCGTCTTCCCGCGCAACTTCGACCGGCCCTACTCCTCGCAGAGCTTCCGGGAGTTCTGGCGCCGCTGGCACATGACGCTCTCGCGCTACCTGCGCGACTTCCTCTACATCCCGCTGGGGGGCAACCGCGGAGGGCAGTGGCGCAGCGCGCGCAACCTGATGATCACGATGGTCCTCGGTGGGCTCTGGCACGGCGCCGCTTGGGGGTTCGTGCTGTGGGGGACGGTGCACGGCGGGGCGCTGGCGATCGAGCGCCTGCTGCGCGGCCGCGTGCCCGCGCCGCCGCGCTGGCTGCGCTGGCTGATCGTCTTCCACGTGGTCGTCTTCGCCTGGGTGCTGTTCCGCGCGCCCGACCTCTCGACCGCCGGAGCGGTCCTCGGCCGGCTGCTCACGTGGAGCCCCGCCACCCTGTTCGCCCCGGTGGCCGTCATCTGCATCGCCGTGGCGATCCTGTTGCAGCTGGTGCCCGAGCAGCCGATCGTGACGCTGCGCCACCGCCTCGAGGCGGCAAACCCGGTCGCGCTGGCGGGCGCCCTGGTCGTGACCATCGTGGTCGTCGGATCGACGGTGCCGGGCGGGGCCGTGCCACCCTTCATCTACTTCCAGTTCTAGAGCGAGCGTCCACTGACATGTCCGGCATGGCTCCACCGCCCCCGCCCCGGGGGCGCCACCTCACCGCCCGCGACGCGCTGATCGTCGCCGGCATCGTCGTGTTCTGCCTGGTCATCCTGGTCGGCCGGTCGGTGCGCCACGCGGGCAACGAGATGACGCCGGGGTGGGAGCGCACGCTGGTGCTCGCGGTCGGCAAGCCCGCCGGCTGGGTGGCCGACAAGCTCCCGCTGGAGAACCTGGTGGCCGACGCGACCAAGCCGCTCAAGAGCGGAGAGGACTTCAGCAGCGGCCCCGGTGCCTTCGCGAGCTCGACCTCGGGAGCGGCAGGGACGGGCGGCGTGGTGCCCGTCACCCCCGACGCGTTCGACCCGGTCGCGCTCGGAGCCAAGCCGGGGCCGGCGCACCCGCTCAGGACCGTTCTGGTCACGGGCGACTCGATGTCGTTGCTGCTCGACGCCCAGGTGGCGCGCCGGCTGACCGCCGGGTCGATCAAGACGATCCGCGACCCGCACCTGGGCACCGGGCTCTCGGTCCCCGGCGTCGCCGACTGGGGGCGGCTGTCGGTCGCCCAGGTCAAGCACGACCGGCCCGACGCGGTCGTCGTGTTCATCGGCGCCAACGAGGGCTACCCGCTGAACTACGCGGGGCGCTCGTATCAGTGCTGCGGGCCGCAGTGGGCGGCGGCCTACGCCACGCGCGCGAGAACGGTGATGAACACCTTCCGGCAGGGCGGCGTGGCCCGGGTGTACTGGCTGCTGCTGCCCACCCCGCGCGATCCGCGGCGCCAGAAGATCTCGACCAGCGTCAACCTGGCCGACACGGCCGCGGCCGCTCCGTACCGCGCCCAGGTCCGGCTGCTGGACATGAGTGCGATCTTCACCCCGGGAGGGCGGTACCGCGACGCGATGTCGGTCAACGGCTCGGACCAGATCGTCCGCCAGGCCGACGGCATCCATCTCAACCAGGCGGGCGCGTCGATCGCCGCGGACGCCGTCGTGCGCGCACTGCGCATCGACTACGGCCGCCAGGTTCCCGGCGGCTGACCCGCGCGGTCTGGGCACAATGGCGGCGTGCGCCGGCTCGCCGTCATCGTCCTGCCGCTGACCCTCGCCGCCTGCGGCAGCACGAGCCCGCACCCCGGCCCACGCTCGCACGCCACGTCACCGCGGCCGCGGCCGGCGATCCGGATCCTCGCGCCGTCGCCCGGGCGGACGCTCACGGCACAGCGGGTGGGGTCGCGGCTGCACGCGGTGGCCCGCCTGAGGGGCAGCGCCGCTCCCGGGCAGCAGCTGGCGTTCCGCGGCGGCTGCGGGCGGTCCCGCTGCGGGGGCCTCACGTTCGCCGACAGCCACGGGCGCTGGCGCGCGCGCATCGTGCTCGTCACGGCGCGGAGCCGCCGGACCGTGCGGCTGGCGGTGGCCT
>JAWVFY010000291.1:0-7265 GCA_033855575.1 Solirubrobacteraceae bacterium | reverse complement strand
CCAGGCGGTGGTCCTGGCCGACGTTGGCCACCGAGGCGCGCAGCAGCGCCTGGTGCTTGTTGACGGCCTGGACGACCGCGGCGCAGAAGAACAGGAACTGCTCGTTCTCGAACGGCGTGTCGCCGGGCTCGAGCAGGTTCTCGCCCGCGTCGGTGCCCATCGACCAGTTGTTGTGCTTGCCCGAGCCGTTGACGCCGGCGAACGGCTTCTCGTGCAGCAGGCAGATCAGCCCGTAGTTGCGGGCGACGCTCTGGAGCACCTGCATCGTCAGGTGCTGGTGGTCGGAGCCGAGGTTGGAGTTCTCGAAGATCGGCGCCACCTCGTACTGCGCGGGGGCGACCTCGTTGTGGCGGGTCTTGATCGGCACGCCGAGCTTGGCGAGCTCCTGCTCGACGTCGAGCATGCAGGCCAGGACGCGCTCGGGGATCGAGCCGAAGTAGTGCTCGTCGAGCTCGTGGCCCTTGGGCGGCTTGGCGCCGAACAGCGTGCGCCCGGTGGTGATCAGGTCGGGGCGCTCGTAGTAGTACTGCTCGTCGATCAGGAAGTACTCCTGCTCGGGGCCGACCGTCGTGAAGACCCGCTGGGCCTCGTCGTTGCCGAACAGCCGCAGCGCGTGGATCGCGCTCTTGCTCAGCGCGTCCATCGACCGCAGCAGCGGGATCTTGTGGTCCAGCGCCTCGCCCGTCCACGAGACGAACGCGGTCGGGATGCACAGGAACGCGCCGTTGGGGTTCTCGAGGATGAACGCGGGCGAGGTCGGGTCCCAGGCGGTGTAGCCGCGGGCCTCGAACGTCGCGCGGATGCCCCCGGTGGGGAACGAGGACGCGTCGGGCTCGCCCTGGATGAGCTCCTTGCCCGAGAACTCGGCCAGCGCGGTCCCCTCGCCGGTGGGAGCGTAGAACGAGTCGTGCTTCTCGGCGGTCATGCCCGTCAGCGGCTGGAACCAGTGGGTGTAGTGCGTCGCGCCCTTCTCCAGCGCCCAGTCCTTCATCGCGGCGGCGACCTGGTCGGCCAGCGACGTGTCGAGCGGCTCGCCGCGGCTGAGGGTCTGCTGCAGGCGCTTGAAGACGTCCTTGGGGAGGCGCTTGCGCTGCTCGGCCGTGGAGAAGACGTTGGCGCCGAAGATCTCGGAGCCCGGCTGGGTCAGGTCCGTCGTCCCCAGCGCCCCGCCGTTGGCGCTCCACTGCGCGGCGAGGACGTTCGGATGACGAGTTCTCGTGATGGGCATGGCGCGCAATGTACGCGTCTAGCAACGGCGGGTGTTTGTCCCGGTGGATAAACGACACCGCCGGACTTTCGACACGGCGACAACGACGCCAACGCGCCAAGCCCGGAGACTGCTCGGCATGTCCCTCGCTGCCATTCCCGCCTCCGTCGGCATCAACACGATCTGGGTGATCGTCGCCGGCGTCCTGGTCATGTTCATGCAGGCCGGCTTCGCCTTCCTGGAGATCGGCTTCTCGCGCCAGAAGAACGCGGGCACGGTGATCGCGAAGATCCTGACGAACTTCTCGATCGCCGCCATCGCCTACTGGGCCGTGGGCTTCGCCTTCGCCTTCGGCGCCGGCTCGCTGATCGGCCACAAGGGCTTCTTCCTGCACGGCTACGGCGACCCGCTCAAGGCGTTTCCGATCATGGGCTTCTCCGACGCCACGATCACGTCGAAGTTCTTCTTCCAGTTCGTCTTCGCCGCGGTCTCGTTGGCCATCGTCTGGGGGACGACGCTCGAGCGCACCAAGTTCGGCGTCTACATCATCTACGCGATCGTCTTCTCGGCGGTCATCTACCCGATCGGCTCGCACTGGGTCTTCGGCGGCGGCTGGCTGCAGACCAAGGTGGGCATGCAGGACTTCGCCGGCTCGACGGCCGTCCACCTCATCGGCGCGACCGGGGCGTTCGCGGCGCTGCTGCACCTCGGGCCCCGGCGGGGCAAGTACACCGTCGAGGGTCAGGCCCGGGCGATCCCCGGCCACAGCATGCCGCTGTTCGGCCTCGGCGTGCTGATCCTCTGGCTCGGCTGGTTCGGGTTCAACCCGGGCTCGACGCTGCTGGGCACCGACGGGCGCTTCGCCGACATCGTGGTGGTCACGAACCTGGCGGCGGCCGCCGGCGTGCTCACCGCGCTGGCCACGATGTGGGTCAAGACCAAGACCTACGACATCGGCATGGCCGGCAACGGCGCGATCGCCGCGCTGGTGGCCATCACGGCCGGCTCGGGCTACGTCGCCCCGTGGGCCGGGGTGGTCATCGGCGGCGTCGCCGGCGTGATCGTGGTCATCGGCGTCCTGGCCATCGACAAGCGGCTCGACGACCCGGTCGGCGCGTTGAGCGCGCACGGCCTGGCCGGCATCTGGGGCACGCTCGCCTGCGGCATCTTCACCTCGCCGCGGCTGGCCACCCTCAACGGCGTCGGCCACGGCGGCCTGATCTACAACGGGTCGTTCCGTCAGCTCGGCGACCAGGCGCTCGGCGTCGTGACCGTCTTCGCGTTCGTCTTCGTCCTCAGCTGGCTGACCTTCTGGGCGATCAAGAAGACCTACGGCATGCGGGTCACCGCCGAGGAGGAGGAGGACGGCCTCGACATCAGCGAGCACGGCATGTACGGCTATCCCGAGCAGTTCATCCCAGCGCCGGAGCTGGTCGGCTACGGTGGCGGCCCGAGCCGCACCGTGCCGCCGGCGCCCGTCCCGATCCCAGAGGTGTGAAGTGAGATGAAGATGGTCATGGCCTACATCCGCCACGAGGCGTTCGAGCCGATCCGCACGGAGCTGCTCACCCTGGGCTTCCCCTCACTGACCATCAGCGAGGTCAAGGGCTCAGGGCGCCAGAAGGGCATCACCGAGCGCTACCGCGGCGCGGAGCTCACCAACTACCTGCGCCCGAAGATCAAGCTCGAATGCGTGGTCGCGGACACCGACGTGCAGACGATCGTCGACACGGTGCTCAAGCACGGCCGGACCGGGGCCGTGGGCGACGGCAAGGTCTTCGTGCTCCCGGTCGACGAGAGCTACCGCGTCCGCACGGGCGAGCAGGGCGAGGAGGTCCTCCAGGCCCACCCCGAGGGCGCGGCCTAACCACCGTGGGGCTGGCCGTGATGGTCTGAGCCGCCGCCCTGGGTTGGCGTCGTCGAGGTCGTCGTCGTCGGTGTCGTCGCGGTGGTCTGGGTGGTCGATGTCGATGTCGCGGGCGCTGGTGCGGGGCTCGGCGTGGCCGGGTGCTCGGGCACGGTCGTGCCGGGCTGCGGGTCGTGCGGGGCCGCCAGGACGGGGCGGGGGCGGGCCGGGGCCGGGTGCGAGCCGCGCGGGCGAGCGGGTGCGGCGGTCCGCCGGGCGTGATGCTTCGCCCGGGCCACGGCGACGGTCGTGGGTTGGGGGACCGCGGTCGGCGCGACCACGTCCGAGGCGGTCACCGCCGGCGCGGGCGTCGTGGCGGTTGACGGTGTGCGGGCGGGGGCAGCCGCGCGAACGGCCGGCACCACGACGGTCGAGCTGCCGGAGGCGCCCGAGCTCCCAGCGGCGAGCACGGCCACGGCGAGGCCGCCGCCCGCGAGCGCCGCGCCGGCGAGGATGCGGGTCATCATGGTTCTGGTCACGTTGTGCTCCTGTGGTCGGGGGAAGAGCAGATGCTCAGGCGATCGCTGGTCAGCAGGAGGCGACCGAGCGCCGCCCAGGCCGTGCCGTAGTAGGTCGGCGCGCCGGCCTGCAGCCGGTCGGCCCGCGCCAGCAGTCGATCGCGGGCAGAGCGGTCGCCGGCGGCAGCGGCCGCCGCGGCGGCGGCGACCGCCGCCAGCGGCTCTGTGGTCGCGCGACCCCTCAGCGCCGGCCATGCGCGAGCGGCCAGCCGCCGCCCGGCAGCCCGGGGAGCGACCGCCGCCCAGACGACGGCGCGCGGCGCGTCGAAGCCGTAGGTCGCCGGGACCCGCCGGCCGGGCGGCCCGGAGGGCGTGACCGCTCCCTGCTCGTCGATCGTCGCCCAGTCGGGCGGCAGCGGGTCCGACACCGCGGCGATCGCGGCGGCGGTGCCGCCGGCGAGGTCGCCGAAGCGGCGGTCGCCGGTGAGCCGCGCGAGCGCATCGAGCAGGGCCGGATCGAGGTAGCTGGGATTGACGGTGATCGGGTTCCCGGTGGCCCACGGGCCTGCGGCCAGGACCAGGCGGCGCCCGCGCTGCGCGGTCTCGCGGGCCAGCACCGCTCGACCGACCGCGACGCCGCGTCGCTGCAGCGAGGCGTCGCCGAACCGGCAGCCCGCGACGAGCAGGGCTCGTGCGATCTCGAGGTCCGCGTCGCTGGCGGCCTGTGGATCGACGACCCTCCCGCCCGTCCAGTGCCACGCGAAGAGGCCGTCCGGGCGCTCCAGCTGGCCCTTCGTCCAGCGCCAGATCCGCGTGAAGGCCGAGCGGTCGCCGATCGCTGCCGCGATCAGCATCCCGTAGGCCTGGCCCTCGCTGACCGTGTCGCCGCCCTGGTCGCGGCGGACCACCCGGCCGTCGGGCAGGGCGTAGCGGCTCAGGAACCTCAGCGCCACGGCGTCCCGGCCGTTGCCCGGAGCGGTGGTGGAGGCGCCCCCGCAGGCGCCGAGCAGGGTGACGAGGGCGAGCACGACGGCCGTCGCTCGTCCCCGCCTCACGCAGGCTCCCGGGCGAGGGCCTCGGCCCCCACCCCCGGCGCGGCGATCGGCAGCCGGCCGGCGCCGGCCGGGCTCGGGCGCCGCAGTGCGGGCCAGGCGCCGGCCAGCAGCACCGTCACGTGCAGCCCGGCGAACGCGGCGTTGTTGAACGTGGCCGCGTCCCGCGCCGCCAGCAGACCGTAGACCGAGACTCCCACGAGCACCGCGATCGCCAGGAGCGGGATCGTCACCGCGCGAACCTGGCGCTCCTGCGCGCCCTCCTTGGGGGTGACCGCGAACGAGCCCTTGCGCCCCGCCAGCGTGAGCACGGAGGCGAGGATGTGGACCCAGAAGACGCTGGCGGCCAGGGCCAGCCCGGCGAACGTGTACGCGCCGGTGCCCGCGAGTGCCGCCGTCGACACGGCCACCGCGAAGTACGGCGCGAAGTGCAGCAGGAACTCGGGCGCGGTCAGGTGCGCGAGCGGCTGGATGCCGAAGAGGATCCGGATCAGCGGGAACGCCATGTAGACGAGCACCGTCCAGCCCGACATCCAGTACAGGGCCGACAACAGGTACTGCGTCCGCAGCCGCCAGGGCAGCCGGGCGCGCAGCACGCGGGGCAGGGCTGACAGGCAGCCCCGCGCCCAGCGCAGCTGCTGGGTGACGTAGGCGCCGGTGTCCTCCGGCCCGAGGCCGGAGGCGAGCACCACGGGGAGGTAGGCCGTGCGCCAGCCGCGCTCGTGCAACGTGATCGACAGCTCGAAGTCCTCGGTGACCGAGTGGGTCGGGAAGCCGCCCGCGTCATCGAGGGCCGTGCGACGGAAGACCACGTTGGTCCCGCAGCAGAAGGTCGCGCCCAGCCCGTCCTTGCCCCGGGCGATCGCTCCGAAGAACAGCGTCTGCTGGGCCCACGCCGCCCCGGCCACGCCGCCGCGGTCGCCGTTGGCGTAGTACTGCGGGGTCTGGACGAAGGCCAGCCGCTCGTCCTCCTCGAAGTGCCCGAGCGTGTCGCGCAGGAACGCGGGCTTGACGACGTGGTCGCAGTCGACGATCGCCACGTAGGGCGCGTCGGTCAGCCCGAGTGCGTGGTTGACGTTGCCCGCCTTGGCGTGGTCGTGGACCGGCCGGCGCAGATAGCCCACCCCGTGGCGCTCGGCCAGCTCGCGCATCTCGTCGTCGTCGCCGTCGTCGAGCAGCCAGACGCGCACGTCTTCGCCCCGCAGCGCCGCCGCGGCGGCCACGGTCAGCTCGACGATCGACGCGGGCTCGTCGTAGCGCGGGATCAGCACGTCGACGGCCGCGGGGCGAGTCGGCGCGCGCGGGTGCCGGACACGCTCGAACGAGCACGTCCACCAGAACCCGACGGCCTGGACCACGTTGAGCCCCTCGGCCGCCAGCAGCAGGCCGTAGAGCACGGGCTGGCCCACGTGCCGCGGCGACAGCAGCCACGAGATGTAGAAGACGATCAGCGGCAGCCCGAGGAGGGCCAGCAGCCGGACGCGGCGCCGGACCGGCATCCCGCTGGGCAGCGGGTCCCAGTGCGGGTTGCGCAGCCGGACGTCCCAGGGGCGAGTGCTCACGAGAACCTCCAGAGGCGGACCCCCGCCCGGTTGGCGATGGGCTGCTGGTGGCGTGCGTAGCGCAGCGCGCCGATCTGGCGGTCGACCACGCTGCGGTAGCGCGCCTGGTCGAGGAACGACGCGAGGACGACGACATGGCGGGCCTCTCGGCGCGTCGGCAACGTCCCGTCCAGCGGCCGAGCGGGCAGGTCGGGCGCGTAGCGCTCGAGCACCGAGCCCAGCTCGGCCGGCTCGTAGAGCAGCACGTCGTGCGGGCCCATCGCGCGACGGGCCGCGGCGATCGCCTCGCGCTCGTCGTAGCGGCGCGGGTTGGCCGGGTTGACCTGCTGGTCGACGAGCGCGCCGGCCAGCACGGCCAGCACCGCCAGTCCCGTCGCCAGGCGCACGGCGCGCGTGCGCGAGACGGTCACCAGTCGGGCCAGGAGCAGAACGGCCAGCGGCACGGCGACCATGAAGTAACGCACCTCGAAGATCGCCGGGTTGGCGAAGCCCCAGGCCAGCAGCGCCAACGGCGGCCCCACCGCGCAGCCCACCAGGAACGCCGTCGAGCGCTGCATGCGCCGGCCGAGCGTCAGCAGCGCGGCCAGCATGCCTAGCGGCCAGACCGCCGAGAGCAACTCGGTCACGTGCGGGGGCTGGAACCCGCCGATCACCCAGGTCAGGTTGGCGGTGACGGTGTAGAACGACACGCCGGTCCCGCCGCCCGCCGCACCGGCGTAGCCGCCGCCGGTGCCCGTGGCGCGGACCTGGTCGAGCGCCATGGTCCCGAGGGGTACGAGCTGCCAGGCCAGGACCGCCGCCGTCGCGGCCCAGCCCACGGCGAAGCGCCGGCCGGGGCGGTCGCGAAGCGCATGTACCGCGAACGTCAGTTGCGTGCAGATCACGAGCAGGCCGGCGAACCAGTGCGACCAGATCAGCAGCGACGCGCAGAGCGCATAGAGGATCCACTCGCCGGCTTCGTTGCGGCGGATCGCCCGGGCGCAGGCGAGCGTCGTCAGCACGCCGAAGAGCGCCACGAGCTCGTACATCCGCGCTTCCTGCGAGTACCAGACGAGCAGCGGCGAGACGCTGCCGAGCGCG
>JAWVFY010000290.1:0-5934 GCA_033855575.1 Solirubrobacteraceae bacterium | reverse complement strand
AGGTCTGTGGAGTCCCCCGTGCGCCGCCGGCGGCGCGGGACGCGCGGGCCCGGGGGGGGCCGCGCGATGCTCTGAGCGGCGAGGACCTGCAGCTGGGAGGGGACGATCATGCGCTTGCTCCGCGGGTCGGATCGTTGTAACCTACATAACAGTATAGGTGGTGAGCTAACCTGTCAACTAGAAATGCTGGTGACAAACGACCATGGCCTCCAACCCCGCACCCGGCGATCTCGAGCAGGTTCGCCGCTTCGTCAACACCTATGACGCCGAGGACGGCAGCGACCGGATAGCGACGCCGTCAGAGCTCGGCGCCTGGCTTGCCGAGCGGGGCCTGCTCGACCCGGGCCAACGCGTGACGCCGGCCGAGCACCGCCGCGCAAGCGAGGTGCGCGCCGCCCTGCACGCCACGCTGGTGTCCCACCACGGCGAGCCCCTCGCGCCCGGGGCGCCGGACGTGCTCGAGGACGCGGCCTGCCGCGCGCGCCTGGGCGTGCGGTTCAGCGACGAGGGCTGCTCGCGGCTCGAGCCGCGCGCGGGGGGCGTCGACGGGGCGATGGGCCGGCTGCTGGCCATCGCCCACGAGGCCGACGTGTCCGGCCGCTGGGCCCGCCTGAAGGTCTGCCCCGCCGACGACTGCCTGGTCGCCTTCTACGACCAGTCGCGCAACCGCAGCGGCGTGTGGTGCGACATGGCCGTCTGCGGCAACCGCGCCAAGGTGCGCGAGTACCGCGATCGCCACCTCAAGGCCTGACTCAGATCGGGATGCCCCAGAGGGGGAACCAGCGGGCGAGGTCGGCCTCCATCGGCAGGCCGGCGCCGATCTGGGCCTTGAGCTGCAGCTCGCGCTCGGTCGCCCGTTGCTTGTCCCCGGGTGCCGGAGCGAACGGGTACCACGTGCCGCGCTTGTAGTTGTAGATCAGGTACAGCGGCTGCTTCTGGGCATCCTCGAAGGCGAAGACCGCGGCGAGGATGCGGTCGCCGTAGCCGCCCACCGACAGGTTGTCGGCGACGGTGTTGACCGATACGACGAGGTCCTCGAGGTCGGGGTCGCGGACGACGACCCACTTGTAGCCGAACTCGTCGTCGGAGATCTCGACCGTCGAGCCCGTGTCCTTGCCGGTGCCCTGCAACAGCTCCTGGGTGTCGGAGACGATCTCGCGAAAGTCGGCGGTGGCGATCTGCTGGAAGACGATCCCGGCGCTCCCGCGCGTGGTGATCCCCTGGGCCGATTCGAGGTCGACGTAGGCCGTGGTCAGCGCGAACAGCCGATCGGGCGCGGGGCCCGCGACCTTCCGCTTGCCCAGCAGCGCGTCGAGCAGGCCCACTAGGCCGCCGACGCGATCGCGGTGCCCTGCAGCTGGGACTCCAGCCGCTCGAGCCGAGCGATCCGCTGCTCGAGCGGCGGGTGGGTGGCGAACAGGTTGGCGACCTGCTTGCCGACCGGGGCGATGAAGAACGCCTGCATCTGGGCGGCCTGGCGCAGGTCCTGGGTCGGGATGCGCTCGTTGACGCCGCTGATCTTCAGCAGCGCCGAGGCCAGGCCGCTGGGCCGCCCGGTGATGACCGCCGAGCCGCGGTCGGCCGCGAACTCGCGGTAGCGCGAGAGCGCCTGCATCAGCAGGAAGCTGATGACGTAGACGAGCGTCGAGACGAGGATGACGAACGCCCAGCTCGGGCCGTCGTCATCGTCGCTGCTGCCATAGCCGCCGCCGAAGAAGAACCCGAACTGGGTGATCATCGAGGCGATCGAGGCGAAGAAGCTCGCCACCGTCATGATCACGACGTCGCGGTTGATGATGTGCGTCAGCTCGTGGCCGATGACGCCCTCGAGCTCGGTGGGGCTCAGCAGCTGCATGAGCCCTGTCGTCGCGCACACCGTCGCGGACTTCTGCGAGCGGCCCATGGCGAAGGCGTTGGGCATCGGGGTGTCGGCGACCGCGACCTTCGGCTTGGGCAGGTCGGCCTGCACGCACAGCCGGTCGATCATCGCGTGGAGCTCGGGGGCCTCGGCGGGCGTGACCTCCTTGGCGCCCATGGCGTGCAGGGCGAGCTTGTCCGACGCGAAGAGCTGGCCGAGGAACAGGCCGCCGGCGATCACGATGATCAGCACGGCGCTGGCGCCCGCCGCGAACAGCACCCCGACGAAGATCACGTAGACGAGCCCCAGCAGGAACATCGTCAGGAGCATCCGGCTCTGCAGGCCGGTGTCCCGGCCGAACGGTGAGGGTCGTGCCATGGTCGCCTCAGGGTACCTGGACGGCTCAGCCGGTCCTAAAGCCCGCGCCCGCTAGCGTCCCGGGTGGTGCAGCCCAAGGTCGACGTGCTCGGGATCTCGGTCAAGACGTTCGGCGTGATGTTCGCGCTGGGCTTCCTGGCCTCCGGCGTCGTCGTCGCCCGGCGGCTGAAGGAGCTCGGCAAGCCGGTCGACTGGGCCTACGAGATCGTCTTCGCCGCCCTGGTCGGCGGGTTGGTCGGCTCGCGGGTCTACTACCTGCTCCAGCACACCAGCCAGTTCACGAGCGATCCGCTGGGCAGCACGTTCGGCGGCACGGGCCTCGTCTGGTACGGCGGCGCGATCGGCGGCGCGATCGGCGTGCTGCTGTGGGCCAAGCGTCGCGGGGCGCTCGCGCTGTGGCTCCTGGACCTGTGCTCGGTGCCGCTCGCGCTGGGCTACGCGATCGGCCGGATCGGCTGTCAGGTCTCCGGCGACGGCGATTACGGCAAGCCCAGCGACGTGCCGTGGGCGATGGGCTATCCGCACGGCACGGTGCCGACACCGCCGGGCGTCCGCGTGCACCCGACGCCGATCTACGAGACCCTCGCGATGGGCCTCGTCGCCTGGCTGCTGTGGCGCTACCGCGACCGTGTGCGGCCGGGCATCCTCTTCGCCTGGTACCTGGTGGGAGCGGGCACCGAGCGCTTCCTCGTGGAGTTCCTGCGCCGCAACGCCGAGGTCGCCGGCGGCCTGACCGCCCCGCAGTTCGAGAGCATTGCGATGTGCCTGGCGGGCGTCGCCTGGCTCGCACTGGCCGCGCGGCGTGGAGGCGTGCGGGCGACGGCGCCGCTCGCCGCATAGCGCCAACGCGCCAACCTGCTCAAGTTCTGCGCCCGGCTGCCGATGCGCGTCCTAAGGGGTACTGGACCATGCTTGGGAGAGCACAGGGACGCACCATCGTGGCGGGCGCAGGAGTCAGCGTCTCGCTGCTGGCCGCCGTCGCCAGCGTCGTCGCCCTGGTCGCCGGGGTCCTCGGCTTCAACGCCTGGCCCAGCGCCGCGCAGTCCGGCGCCGACGCTGCCCTCTCCGTGCCTCCCGCCGCGGCCCAGGCCGCGGCCAGCCGCCCGCTGGTCCTGCCCGTTGCCCCCGGCGCCGCTCGTGCGGGTCGCGCAGGGCGCAATGCAGGCCTGGTGCCCGCGGGGCGCCCCGGAGGTCGCGGAACCCCCGGTGGGCCGGCGACACCGGCCGATCACGGGTCGAGCACGACGCCGGTGCCCGCATCGCCCCGGCCGGCCGGCACGCCGGGCGGCCCGCTCGCCCCGGCCGGTCACGCGGTGGCGTCGAGCACCGACACGGCCGCCGGCACGCTGGGCTCCGCGGGCGGGAACGGCACGCCCGCCGCACCGGTGCTCACGACCGTCGCCGGCACAGTGGCCGGCACCGGCCAGGCCGTCGCCGGCGTCGTCAGCGGGCTGGGCCCGCAGTAGCGCCCGCGAGTCGGCGCGTCAGGAAGCGCAGCGACACCGCCTGCAGGTCGTTGTCGTGCTGGACCGAGCGGTGGTGACCGCCGGGGACCTCGACGTAGCGGCTCCCGGGCGCCGCGGCGTGCAGCGCGCGCGAGTGCTCCACCGGGACGACCTCGTCGCCCTCGGCGTGCAGCAGGAGCAGGCGCTCGCCCAGCGCGGCGGCCGCAGCCGTCGTGTCGTGCGCCCCGATCGCGCCATCGACGGCATCGACGTCGACCGGGACGTCCAGGCGGCCCGAGCGCAGCCCGCGCCGCAGCCCCTCGCCCGTTGCCGGGCAGATGGCCACGACCGCCGCTGCGTCGACCGACTCCGCGGCGGCCAGCACGAGCCAGCCGCCCAGGCTCGAGCCCCGCAGCCCGACCGGGCCCGCCGGCAGCACCGACGCGATCCGGGCGACGTCCGACACCACTCGGTCGTCGAGGCGGCCGCCGGTGTTGCCGTGCCCGCGCTGGTCGAACACGGCGCAGGCCAGCCCGTGCGCGCGGCAGGCCCGCGCGAAGTCGAGGTGGCTCTCCTTGGCCGAGCCGGCGCCGTGGCAGACCACGACGCCGCCCGCGCAGCCCCCGTCGGGTCGGTAGAGGACGTAGGCGAGGCCGTCGATCGAGCCGGCCTCGTCGGGCTCGGGAACGGAGACCGTCCGCGGGGCCCACGGGCGCCAGGGCATGGCGCCATACTGCCACCCCCTGTCCGTGCAGACCGATCAGCTCTCCCCCATCTGGCCGCAGGGCAGCCGGCTCAACGCCGCCGGCCGCCTGGAGATCGGCGGTTGCGACGCGATCGAGGTCGCGCGGGAGTTCGGGACGCCCGCCTACGTGGTCGCCGAGGACGACCTGCGCGCCCGCGCCCGCGCGTTCGTGGCCGCCTTCGCCGCCCGCCATGCCGACACCGAGCTGCTGTTCGCCTCCAAGGCCTTCCCCTGCACCGCGGTCTACCGCGTGCTGGCGCAGGAGGGCATCGGCGTGGACGTCGCGTCGGGCGGCGAGCTGGCCAGCGCGCTGCGCGCCGGCTTCGACCCGGCGCGGGTGGTCGTGCACGGCAACGCGAAGTCTGAGGCCGAGCTGGTCGCGGCGCTCCGGGCGCGAGCCGGCACGATCGTCGTCGACGGGGAGGACGAGCTGACCCGCCTCGAGGGGTTGGTCAGCGAGCCCCAGCGCGTCTACCTGCGCGTGACCCCCAACGTCCGCGGCGAGACCCATGACGGGATCTCCACGGGCCAGGCCGACTCGAAGTTCGGTGTCGAGCTGGCCGACGCCCCGGCGCTGATCGACCGGCTCGAGGCCCACCCGCTGCTGGACCTGCGCGGCCTGCACATGCACATCGGCTCGCAGATCCGCGACCTCGCGCCGTTTCGCCGAGCGGTCGAGGCCGTGGTGCACCTCGGCGACTTCCCCGAGATCGACCTCGGGGGCGGGCTGGGCGTCGCCTACACCTCCGACATGGACGTCCCGACGATCGAGCAGTACGCCGACACCAAGATCGGCGTGGTCGCCGAGCGTCTGGGAACCGACGTGCGGATCGTCGACGAGCCCGGCCGGGCGCTGGTGGCCAACTCGTGCGTGACTCTCTACACGGTCGAGACGATCAAGCGAAACGTGTCCACCTGGGTGGCGGTGGACGGCGGCATGAGCGACAACCTGCGCCCGATGCTCTACGGCGCGCGCTACGAGGCTCAGATCGCCGATCGCTTCGGCGGCGGGACCCCGTGCCATCTGGTCGGCAAGCACTGCGAGAGCTCCGACGTGATCGTGCGCGACGCCGAGCTGGCCGACCCGCGGGTGGGCGACGTGGTCGTCACGCCGGTCACCGGCGCCTACGGGTTCTCGATGGCCAACAACTACAACGGGATCCCGCGGCCGCCGGTGATCTTCTGCCGCGACGGCGAGGCGCGCGTCGTCGTGCGCCGCGAGACCTACGGGGACCTCTTCAGCCGTGACGTCTGACCCCACCTTCAGGGTCGGCCTGCTCGGCCACGGCACGGTCGGCGCGGCGTTCGTCGAGCTCCTGCGCGAGCGGGCCGACCACGTCGCGGCGGCGACGGGGCTGCGCCCGGAGCTGATCGGCGTGCTGACGCGCTCACGGGGCGAGTTCGACGACATCCTGGCGTCGTCGGACCTGATCGTCGAGGTCATCGGCGGGCTCGAGCCCGCGCGCGGCTACGTGCTGGCCGCGATGGCCGCGGGCAAGCACGTGGTG